>CAIRND010000129.1 GCA_903879825.1 uncultured Geobacteraceae bacterium | reverse complement strand
TCCGTAGAGGGTGATGCCGTCATTACCAATCAGCCGAACGTCATGATCGGAATCTGTGTCGCCGACTGTGTGCCTATCCTGCTTTGTGATCCCACGCACAAGGTCGTCGCTGTTGTGCACGCCGGATGGAAGGGTACCGCAGCCAAACTGGTTTCAAAGACAGTGGCCGGTATGCAGTCGGAATTCGGTTCTGATCCTGCACAGCTTTTCGCTGCGATAGGCCCCTGCATCCAAAAGTGCTGCTACGAAGTTGATGAGCCGGTCCGGAAGGCGTTTCAACTGGGTGGAGTTTCATGGGATTCGTGTACCGAACTGAAAAGCCCCGGCACGTGGCAGCTTGACTTGGCCGCCGCCAATCGCGAACTGCTGATGCTCGCCGGGATACCGGCTGATTCTATCCAGCTTTCTGAGCAATGCGTCTGTTGTCACAGTGAACAGTTCTTCTCGTATCGCAGGGACAAGGAAGAGTCCGGGCGCCAGATGGGCTTTATAATGCTGAAAGGTTAAAGACACAAGATCGAAAAACTCAGATCCTCCTAGAGGTTGCCATGCTTGCAAAGGTTTTTAGCAGTGCCCTGATCGGTATTGATGCCATTCTGGTGGATGTGGAGATTGATATTGCCTCTGGTCTGCCCGCCTTTGCTACTGTCGGCCTTCCAGATGGTGCGGTAAAAGAGAGTAAGGACCGCGTCAAAGCCGCCCTCAAAAACTCCGGTTATGATTTCCCGGCCCGGCGCATTACCGCAAATCTTGCTCCGGCTGATATCAAAAAAGAGGGCACCGCCTATGACCTGCCAATCTCGATTGGCATCCTGGCGGCCACCGGTGTTATCAAGGGAACGCGCCTTCACGACTATATCCTGCTGGGTGAATTATCTCTGGATGGCGGATTAAAGCCGATTCGTGGCGCGTTGTCGATGGCTGTTGCCGCCAAGCGTGCCGGTCTGACAGGGCTGATTCTGCCGGCGGAAAATGCTCCCGAAGCGGCGGTAGTCGAAGGAATAGATGTCATCGGCGCCACCTCTCTTTCTCAGGTTGTAGAGTTTTTGAGTGGCCGCGAGATCATCGAGCCGTGCCGGGTCGATCTGCAGGCGTTGTTTGCCAGCGGCTGCGAATACGGAGAAGATTTCAGCGAGGTCAAAGGGCAGGAACACGCCAAGCGTGCCCTGGAAATTGCCGCAAGTGGCAGTCATAACATCCTGATGATCGGCCCGCCCGGTTCGGGAAAAACCATGATTGCCCGGCGTATCCCGACTATCTTGCCGCGCATGTCTTTTGACGAAGCCATTGAAACCACCAAGATTTTCAGCGTCAGCGGTATGCTGGAAAAAGAACGCGCGTTGCTGGCGGTCAGACCGTTCCGTTCGCCGCATCACACCATCTCTGATGTTGGGCTTATCGGTGGCGGCACAACACCCAAGCCGGGTGAAGTTTCCCTTGCCCACAATGGCGTCCTGTTTCTTGACGAACTCCCCGAGTTTAAAAAAAATGTTCTCGAAGTATTGCGCCAACCGCTCGAAGACGGCAAAGTCACCATTTCCCGCTCCCTGCTTTCACTGACCTATCCGGCTCGTGTTATGCTGGTGGCGGCCATGAATCCCTGCCCCTGCGGCTATTTATCCGATCCAACCCACCCCTGCACCTGCACCCCCGTCGCCATTCACCGCTACCGCTCCCGCATCTCCGGGCCACTGCTGGATCGTATTGACATCCACATCGAAGTTCCCGCAGTCAAGTACCGCGATCTTGCTGACCGAGGCGAAGCGGAAAGTTCCGCTGCAATTGCAAAGCGGGTGGAGGCATCACGCGCTCTCCAACTGGAACGCTACAAAGGCACCAAGATTCACTGCAACGCCCAGATGACGCCTCGCTTCATCAAGAAATACTGCGAGCTGGATGCCGCCGGCAACCGGATGCTGGAGCTGGTCACCGACCGGCTCGGTTTCTCGGCGCGGACCTATACCCGTATTTTGAAGGTGGCCCGCACCATTGCAGATCTTGAAGGCAGCGCGACCATCCATGAGCAACATATTGCCGAGGCGATTCAGTACCGGAGTTTGGATAGGAAGACCAGTTAAAGCAACTGCAGAAGAAATATCAAAGCTCTCTCCATAGAAGAGGAATAATTATGGCTCAGGTCACCAGGTTCGACGACAAGATAATTAGTTTCATGCGCCAACACGGTGCGGAAAAAATTGGTGTTTTTGGTTCTTATGCCCGAAATGAAGCCGGTCCCAACAGCGACCTGGATCTTATGGTCTCGTTCAAAGAGCAGAAAAGTCTCCTCGGTGTCATTCGAATAGAACGTGAACTCTCAGAAATCCTGGGGGTTAAGATTGACTTGCTGACTGAGCAGGCAGTCAGCCCCCATCTAATTGACCGTATAAAGCAGGAACTGAAGGTGATTGCATCATGATTCGAGACGATCAGGTTTATATTGCACATATTGTGGACGCTCTGGAGCAGATAACCTTATACACGGATGGAATGGACGATGAAGCGTTCAGGGTGAATCGTTTGGTACAGGATGCTGTCATCAGGCAGTTCGAGATTATTGGTGAGGCGACCAAGAATCTTTCGGACTGTTTTCGAGGACGTCACACGGGCTTACCTTGGAAGGATCTCGCAGGTTTCCGTGACAAATTGATCCATCAATATTTTGGTGTTGACCTGTCAACCGTCTGGCGGTCAGTAGTTGACGATGTTCCTTTTTTGATGGATGAGGTGCAGAAAATAAAAACTGGCGGATAGCCAAAAGCACTGCAACGCCCAGATGACGCCCCGCTTCATCAAAAAAAACTGTGAACTGGTCACCGACCGCCTCGGTTTCTCCGCCCGCACCTACACCCGCATTTTGAAGATAGCCCGTACGATTGCGGATCTTGACGGGAGTATTGCCATTAAAGAGCAGCATATCGCTGAGGCGATTCAGTATCGGAGTTTTGACCGAAAGACATCTTGATCCATAGGGTGAAGTTTCGGCGTGACAGAAGAAACCCTGATTTCATTCAAGGCACTTCAATCAAAATATCAGCTCTTGCTGGCAGAAAACCGGTTATTGAAAGCAGAGCTCGAAGCTTTTAAGGCGGGGCTGAGTGTCACCGAAATACAGCGACAGGAGAAACCCGATTTTCCCCGCGAACCGGAAAGCATAATTCAACCCTCTGATGCAGCATCACCCTCCACAAATATCTCCAACCGTTCAGGATCCATTGAAAAAATAAGAATATTCATGTCTCTCTTCAAAGGGCGAGACGATGTTTATGCCAAAAGGTGGGACAGTAAAAAAAAGGGAACCGTTGGTTATTCGCCTGTTTGCCTGAATGAATGGAAGCGGGGAGTGTGCGGTAAGCCGAAGGTAGCCTGCTCTACATGCGTCAATAAGTCGTATGTACCTTTCGATGAGGCTGTCGTTGATAATCATCTGCGGGGAATTCTGGTCGCCGGGATTTATCCAATGCTTCGTGATGAGACTTGCTGGTTTCTGGCGATTGACTTTGATGATGGCGATTGGCAAAAAGATATTTCCACACTGCAAGATGTCTGCATTCCTTTCGGTATACCAGTTGTGGTTGAACGATCAAGGTCTGGTAATGGTGGGCATGCGTGGCTTTTTTTTGAAGCTCCCATTTCAGCAACTCTTGCAAGAAAATTTGGCACTTCTCTCCTTACCCATGCCACAAATGAACGGCACGAAATCACCTTCAAATCCTACGACAGATTTTTCCCCAATCAGGACACTATGCCCAAAGGCGGGCTGGGAAACCTGATTGCGCTGCCACTGCAGAAAGAAGCTCGGCTGGCCGGTAACAGCGTATTCGTCGATAGAACTTTTGAACCGTATCCTGACCAGTGGACATTTTTAGGCACGATTGAAAAACTGTCTGAGGATGAAGTACTGGCGCTGACCGCGCAGCTTTCTCCGGGAAGTGAACTTGGTGTGGTCAAGCAGGATGAAGAAGAAGTACAAAAACCGTGGGAAGCCCACAGGGTGGTGGCGTTGCAGCGTCGTGACTTCCCCCGCGAGGTTGAGATAGTCAAAGCAAATATGCTGTATATCCCGAAAAAAGGCATTTCACAGCGGGCATTGAATCGCCTGAAACGTCTGGCGGTTTTCAAAAATCCAGAATTTTTTAAACATCAGGCGATGCGTTTGCCGACATTCGACAAGCCGAGAATTATCTGCTGCGCCGATGATTCTGGAAACAGAGGGGTCAGCCCTTGACACGAGACAAAATTAAAAAGACAGAAGGCTAAAAAAGCGAAGTCCCAACCAGGCAGTTGGACACCGGTCGGGCGAAAAGGCTGCCCGAACGGGTCAACTGCGCGAGCCGTTGAACAGGAGAACAAGTATCACTCATGACCCGCGAAGAGCTCCAGCAACTGATAACCGAAGTCCAGCAGAACCAGTGCGAACTTGCCGACATTGAGGTAAAGTCTGCACACGGTGGGACTCTGCAACGGCTCTTCGAACCGCTCTCCGCCCTTGCCAACCGCACCGAAGGGGGTGTCATTCTTTTCGGGCTTGATGAAAGCCGCAACTTTGAAATAGTTGGTGTCGGTAATGCCCACCGTTTGCAGGAAGAAATTAGCCACCTCGCCGCCTCTCGTTCCCACGCGCTGCGTGGGAATGCAGTTTAGGCGCGCTGCGCCAAGTATCGCACAGGAGTAAAAAATGGGGCGAAGTCGCTACCGTATTTATGACAACAAAGCGCCGCACTTCCTGACCTGTACAGTAATAAACTGGATGCCGCTCTTTAGAAACTTCCCGGCAAGACATTTTTTTGCAAGAGCCACCGTATATTCAAAGACTTGAGTTGCAGATAATTTGGATAAAACGTAAGAACAGGAGGTCACAATGGGTGAACAGGACAGGTTGCTCATCGAAGAATTCAAGCGGCGCTTGCCGACGGATATAGCTTTTCATATCAGGCAGATGATTATGTATGGCTCACGAGCGCGGGGCGATGCTGAACAAGATTCAGATCTCGATCTGGTGGCACTGGTTGATGAACATAGCCCTGACTTGGAATTCAAGCTTGACGAGATAGCATATAACCTGATGTGGGATCACGATTTCAAGCCTATCATATCGCTGAAGGTTTTTAGCGAAGAGAAGTTTCGTGGTGCTTCTGCCAAAGGATATTCCTATTACCGGACTATTGAGCGCGAGGGGATTACAATATGACCGACGAAATCAGACG
>CAIRND010000128.1 GCA_903879825.1 uncultured Geobacteraceae bacterium | reverse complement strand
GACGGCAGCCAGGGGGCACTCTTTGAGGTGACCTTACATGAAGCGCTCCTGTCAGTATCCCAGTTTGTCTATATTTTCGGCGATGTCTCGTTCCGTCAGGTTAGTAATGTATCACTTGATGTTACAGCGGGGTTGGGGCCTCTCGATATTCCACTTACGGCTGATGGCAGCATGCTGGAGTTCGGTGCCAGTAACGTTGAGGCTTTCGTCGGTATCGGCGGACCGGTAAGTGACCGTAATAACGATGGCACAGTGAATATTGACGACTTGAGCGACAAGGCTATTGGGCTTTCGATCAAGAATTTTAATTTTGGTATGGCCTCATTAACTGCCGACAGCCTCAATCCAATGCTGAACGGCGTTACCTTCACCTCCCTTAAAGCGACTGTGGATCAGGTTTCCATGGTCGGCTTCGGCAGTTTTATCAGCTTTGATCTGAAAGATGTCTTTATCGGTCTCAACATCAGCAGTAAAGATGGGTATATTGCTGATTTTACCAATGGCGGAGAATCGAAAGGATACGAAGTCCAGACCGGCTCAACCCCGGTAATTCTTGATTACAGTGATGAACGGATCGAAGCTACCGTCGGAGTACAGAGCAGTGCGAGTGTGGCCGGTATTCTCGCTCTTGAGGGGGGCTTTACTTTTCAGAAAAGGACACTGAACAATATCGGTTTCAACGCACCCGGTGTGGAATACATTGGGGAAGGTGATGCGCTGATTGTTGCCGGGAAAAACATTAACGCCTTTGCCGGTATCACAGCGGGTGATTACAGAATAGGGTTGGAGATTGATAATCTGAATTTTGCCATGGTGATGGTCACCGGCACTCTGGCTGATTATTACGCCATTTCAGCGACAGCTGATTTTGCCGGTCTTGTCGGCACATCCCCTTATCTGACGCTGGAAGCAAAAGATCTTGTATTCGAACTTAACGGAGCTACCATAGGCGGGGTAGCCGCGCCCGGTTTCTTCCTTGATTTTGGTGAAATGGAAGGCGGCAAGCTGACAATCCCGATCGGCACAGCGGGGGACAGTCAGGAAATAGGTTTCCGTCACAACTCCCTGCGCATCGGAATGGATGCCACCGCAGGCATCTTTGACCTGTTTACCATCAATACGTCATTTGACTTTTCGTTCGAACTACCGGACAGCCAGGTATCGCTCTTCCCGACCATCAAGCTTACTCTCCCCAGTTTTGACGACCTGAATCTCGACCTGAACCCAAATCTCGACTTTCTGAAGGGTGCCTTCGATTTCCTTGACGGTTTTGATATTTCCATCGGTTTCAATGCGGATTTTAGTCTCAATCTCTTCGGTAAAATTAGTCTGCCAAATGTCTCCTTTGATCTGGGGGATTTTGTCCATATTCAGGGGGATTTTCAGCTCAATCTCGGTGAAAGTTTTGAAGGTGTCATGAACACCGGATTGCCCGGTCAGTTCAATCTGGTTGAGGATCTTGTCGATGCCGCACTTGGAGATAAAGCTGCCGCAGTTATTGATGCGGTAAAGTTCCTCGGTGGCGTTTCAGATGACTGGGGCACGATGGATGGAATTACCTTTAATGGAGTTTCCTTCGGCGCCTCAAATGTCTATGCCTTTATCGGGTATGGAAAACCGGTTTATGAGGATATCGTTGCCGAACCGGGTAAATTGCGGGTCACCAATGCAGAAGATATTTATGGATTCGGCCTGGAAGGGCTTGATCTGGGGATGAGCATCTTCAAGGCTGATCTGCCCGATTTTTTCAAGGCGCAGAATTTCTATTCTCTCTACGCTCATGCCGATGTTCTGACCACCTACGGTTTTGGTGATACGCTCAAGTTGCGCGCTTCTGACATTACCCTTGAACTCAATTCAGGTGGTGAACTGTTCGGCGGGCTGATGACCTCCACCGCCGATTTTGGGGCAAGTTTTGCGCCTGATGCCACTACCGGCGAACCCAAAGGGTTTAAGGTCGAGACCGGCGGCAAGCCGGTATATCTCAACTTTGATGGGAGTGAGCTGATCGGTTTGGATATTGGAAAAGCTGAAATCCAAGTATCTGAATTCCTCTCCCTGCAGGGATCACTCGCCTTCCGCAAGGGGGTGTCATACGTCATGGATATCAACCCTGGCGGACTCTCCAAGCTTCTCGGTGATCTCGGCGCCGGGCCGACCTTTCCTCTTGAAGTAGACTCGATGACTATTGGCGGCTCCAATCTGACCGGTTTTGCCGGTGTTGGCGGTCCGTATCGCTATGGCGATGACCTGACCGGCGGCCCTAATGGCGCTTCAGATGGTCTTCCGGACAATATCAACGCCGGTGCCGTCGGCCTGGCGATTGATGATGTCGATTTTGCCCTGGTAATTATGACGCCATCCATCGCCGGTTTGATTCCGGGCGCTGAGGATATAACTCCTCAGTTTATTTCGGCCAAGGCGAAAATCGGCTTTGCAGGACTTGTTGGCATTGATGAGAGCCTGCTGGTTGTCAAGGCTGAAGA
Source organism: uncultured Geobacteraceae bacterium (assembly GCA_903879825.1). Lineage (GTDB taxonomy): Bacteria > Desulfobacterota > Desulfuromonadia > Geobacterales > Pseudopelobacteraceae > JACRCG01. The sequence goes on along the minus strand of CAIRND010000128.1, from coordinate 3,572 downwards.
TGTCGAAATTAACATCAATACTTTCTATCTCCCCTCCGATCCGACCGGCGGCTATATCAACGCAGCAATACAGCTGTTCGGACCACCTTCGGTAAATTACCAGAGTACCTTCCCGACATCACCTGAAGATGCCAATGGCAACGGAGTACTGGATACCTACAACGAGGATGCCAACGGCAACGGTCTGCTTGATAATGGTGAAGACCTGAACAGTAACGGCATCATGGAAGTTACCGAAGACCTGAACCGCGACGGCAAGCTGGCGGCCTACGGCCTTGCCGTGCCAACCGGCGGTAATACTGCCGTCATTATGGACTTCAACGAAGAGATCATTCAGGCAAAGGTCGGCTATGCCGAGATAAGCCTGGCCGGTTTTGTGCAGCTTTCCGCCTCGATGGCGTTTACCAAGCGTGGTAGCGAGACGGTTACGCTTTCCAATGGTGATACCACAACGGTAACGTCACTGGCGGTCGGTATCAACGATGCCAATGGTTTTATCGGTATTCCTGGAAATGCCAGTGACGGCAATCTGCATGGTTATTTCTGGGACAGTAACCATGATCATCGTATCGACGAAAAAGATGAGGTTAACGGCGCTGCAATCGGTCTGGCCATCAGAGACCTTGACCTTGGCGTCATCATCGCCAAGGAGCTGGTTATCGGCGCCACTTCGGTAGACGTCGGTATCTATCTGGCGGCTCAAGCGGATATCCAGACAGTCGGCCTGGTCGGTATTGACGGCGTGGTTGTCGAAGCACGTGATCTGAGTCTTGACCTGAATACCGGGGCACGTTTCTCCTTGAGTGTCGGGCAGATTAGCAAAGATGCAGTTACCGGAGCGGTGTCATTCGACGAGAATGTGAGCGTCTCGGCCAGCCTGACCACCATCGATTTTTCCAAGAGCAGCTGGACCGACCCGGATGAGGTCGTCCATCAAGGGTACGCCATAGAAACCGGCAACGGATTTGAGCCGATCGTCTTGATGTACGAAGATCAATACATCAGGGTGGCCGGTCAGGCGGAAGCCAGTCTGCTTGACGTCGTATCAATGACAGGAGCCTTTGAGTTCGAGGCGTCGCCATCGGGTCTGACCGTCTTTACCGACGTCGATCTGACCATTGGTGATCCGTCATCACTTGGCTACACTTCTCACGCCATGGGTCTGTTTATGCTGGGGGAGTTTGACGGTACCGTCGGCATAGCCGCCAAGTATGAGCTTGATCGGAAACTGGAAATTCCGGGAATCATAAGTTCTGACATAAAGCTCGAATTTGCCATGAACTCCTTCGGCAAGGATATCGTCTATGATGTGCCGGAAGAGTTCTGGATAGAGAATGGCGGGGTACTTGATTACAAGGAGGTCATCATCTCCGCCACGCCACCGGGTAAGGATGAACCGGCGGATTTCTATGTGTCGCTGACCGGCAGTGGCAATCTGGAGCTGTTGAGCATGCTGCAGTTGAAGGGTGAGTTTACTGTGCTGTTCAGTGTCACCAGCGGCGTAATAAGGGCCGAACTGAGCATCGGTGCCGTTCTTGATCTGCCAATACTTGAACCGCTGGCTGTTGTAGGTACGCTCGGCTTTACCAACGGTGGCATGTACGGCAGCCTCGAAGTTGGAGCGCCCGGAACAAAACTGCTCGATATCGGCGGGGTCGCTTCCATAGAAGGAAACTTCCTGCTGCAGATAAATACCACCGGTGAAGAGCAGAAGGTCAAGTCAATCAACGTTGTTGATGGCAAGATCGATATGGAAAACCCCTTCACTACCGTGGCTATTGCGAAAGAATCAATCCACGTTGCCGGAAGCGCCGCAATTATACTGGTTCCTGGTGTTATAGAAATGAGGGGTTCGGCCGAGTTTACCCTTTCATCGAAAGGATTTGAAGCCGCCCTCGATATGTCACTTTCGCTGGGCGATTTCGGTGAATTTAAAGTCGATGGTGAGTTGGCAATTCTGAATACTACAAATGGACCGGTTTTTGCGCTTAATGTTTCCCTGGCCATGGAGTTTGGTTTTGACCCGATTTCGATCAAAGGGGGGGCAACCCTGAAGATCAATACCGATTCCAGCGAGGCACATGCCGGAGTTGCTGCAGGTACCACCTTTGATCTGCGCATCAAAGGGCAGATGACGCTGCTGGCCCTTAAAGGCGTTGTCGATGCCGGAATAACCATCGAAGACGGAGTCCTGAGTCTGAACCTGAACGAAGTGTCGCTCGACTTCTTCGGCGTGGTGGATATCAGCCTGAGCGACAGCTACATCAGATCAGACGGCGCTTTCAGAATCAACGGACATGTCGGTTTTGAAATCGATATGGCTATTCTGAAACTTGAGGCCGGAATCGACCTCACGGTAAGTAACGATCCGCTCCTGTTCCGCTTGCATGCCTACGGTGCCTTGAGTATCGATATCGACCTGGGGCTGTTTGAGATTCATGAAACGCTGGCCGGATTTGAGGCCACCATTGAACTGACCGCTGCCAGCGCTTATCTGCAGGCCAGCGTCACCGTCTGTGGTATTACCGCCTCGGGCAGTGCCAAGTGGAGTTGGGGCGATGATCCGATTATTGCCAGCCAGGTTGGCGATGTTCTCTATCTGAACAGCGGTGACCGCTGGCAGGAGCGTGAGCCGGATCTCTCCAATCCGCTCTACAAAGACGTTGTCAATGACACCTACGTTATTTCGGAAAAAGACGGCACTACGACAGTCAAATCTCTGGGTGTTTCCCAGGATTTTACCGGAGTGAAAAGGATTGTTGCCAACGGCGGCACGGGTAATGACTCCTTCTTCTTCCAAAAATCGGTTACCTCTGACCTTGAGATCGACGGCGGTGTCGGCAACGATATCTTTGTCGTTGCCGGCGGCGGCGCCGGCAGCGTGATCTATGGCGGGGATGGCAAAGACAAGTTCAGTGGCGGCGCGGCCAGTGGCACCAAGTATTATGGCGGAGACGGCGATGACCGCTTTGTCGGTTCCGATAACGCTGAATACATTGATATGGGAAGTGGCAGTAACGAGATTTTTGCCGCCGGTGGCGACGATATAATCTATACGATCAATGACAGCACTAATGGCAAACCGGTAACGGTGGATGCCGGTTCCGGCAATGACGTCATCTATGTCGGTGGTGGAATTGTGAATCTGGATGCCGGAGCCGGTAACGACACTATTTACGCCGGTCCCCGGGGGATTCTCACCATAAAAGGGAATGAAGGTGATGATGAAGTCGTGCTCGATACGGTTACATCCACTGAAGCCTTTAAACTGAACGAACACCAGCTTGTCTACAAAGATCGCTCCGTAAATTTTAATGATACCCTTGAACGTATTCTGGTCAACGATCTCGCCGCAACTACGGTGCTGACCAATGATGTTCCCGGCAGTGGCAGTTGGGGGGCGACCGATCTTACTCTGGTGGCAGCTGGAAGCGTTGATCTGACAGATGTTACGGTTTTATTGCCACAGGCACATCTGACACTCGTTTCAAATGGCCTGATCGGCGCTATTAGCGGTTCGATGCAGGAGTTGACGGTTATCAACAACGGCTCAGGTAACATTATTGTCAATG
>CAIRND010000127.1 GCA_903879825.1 uncultured Geobacteraceae bacterium | reverse complement strand
CGAGTAGATAAGCATCATAAAAACAGTCGCTTATAATTGTATACGTTGTTGGCATTGCAATTGCTAACATACCGTTATAATCGAAGGCTAAACTCTTCTGCAGGGGTGATTACTGCAGTTATACCGTAGGAGGAGATGTGAAGATGGCGATGGAGTGGATTGATACAGAAGTACAGATGCCACGGGAATGTCAGAGAGTATTACTGTACACCCCTTACCCGGTTTTCGGAGACGATTACACCTGCGTTGGTAATCGCGAGAGTATTGCCGCCTGCACCACAAAAGTTGGAAGAAACCCGGTGAGAATATTTACACATTGGATGCCATTACCCGAAAAACCTGCAACGATGGGACTAAAAGGAGCCACACTATGAAAAAGTTTTATAAACATCTGTATTTCCAGGTATTGACAGCGATCACCATCGGAGTATGCGTCGGTCATTTCTACCCTGAAACCGGTGCCGCCATGAAGCCACTCGGCGATGGTTTTATCAAGTTGATCAAGATGATCATCGCGCCGGTCATCTTCTGTACCGTGGTTACCGGTATAGCCGGCATGGAAGACATGAAAAAGGTTGGTCGGGTCGGTGCCAAAGCACTGCTCTATTTTGAAATAGTCTCGACTCTGGCCCTGGCGATAGGCCTGCTGGTGGTGACAATTGTTCAGCCGGGGGTCGGCATGAATGCCGATGTCTCTACCCTGGACACCAAGGCGCTGACAGCCTTCACTTCAAAAGCACAGGCACACAGCACCGTGGACTTCCTGATTAATATCATTCCCAACAGCGTCGTGGATGCTTTTGCCAAGGGAGATATTCTCCAGGTACTGCTCTTTGCCATCCTGTTTGGCTTTGCACTTTCAATGCTCGGCAATCGCGGCAAAGTTGTGTTCAAGTTTATCGACGAAGTATCGCACGTATTATTTGGTATCGTGGGAGTCATCATGAAGGCCGCTCCCATCGGTGCCTTTGGTGCCATGGCCTTTACCATCGGGAAATTCGGCCTTGGTTCCCTGGCCAAGCTCGGTATGCTGATGGGTAGTTTCTATCTGACCTGTCTGCTTTTTGTCTTCATCGTCCTGGGTGGCATCGCCAAGATGTGCGGCTTCAGCATCTTTAAATTTATCAAGTACATTAAGGAAGAGTTGCTGATCGTACTGGGAACGTCTTCTTCCGAATCAGTCCTGCCGCGTATGATGGCCAAACTGGAAAATCTTGGCTGCACCAAGTCAGTCGTCGGCCTGGTTATACCAACCGGATACTCTTTCAATCTGGATGGCACCTCCATTTATCTGACCATGGCGGCGGTCTTTGTTGCCCAGGCCACTAATACACCACTGACGTGGACTCAAACGTTCACAATTCTGGGTGTGTTGCTGCTGACTTCCAAAGGTGCAGCCGGAGTTACCGGTAGCGGCTTTATTACGCTGGCCGCGACTTTTGCCGCCATCCCAACTATCCCGGTGGCCGGTCTGGCACTGATCCTCGGAATTGACCGTTTCATGTCAGAAGCACGCGCATTGACCAACCTCGTTGGTAACGGTGTGGCAACGGTGGTCATTTCACGCTGGGAGAATGAACTCGATATGGTCAGAATGGACCAGATACTGAATAATGAAACCGACCTTGAGGCAGAAGAGCCTGAACTTCTACTGGATGCGGAACCTGCAACTGCAGAGTAATAAATTGGAGAGATCAGATGGCAAATGTTCACAAAGAAAATCCCCGTTACAACGTCGTGTCGCTACGGGTGACCGACGAAGAAAAAGCGGCGCTTGAAGAAGTAACAAAGCGCACCAGAAAGAGTCTTTCAATGGTGATGCGGGAGGCGATTCTGCTTTACTCGCGCGAGGTGACGCTTTTCACCGTGCCCTCCCGATATTCAGCATAAGCAACCGTGATAGTACCGATTTCGTGGTAAAATCAAAAAGAAAGAGCCGGGTGCCCACACCCCCGGCTCTTTCTTTTACGCCCGTTTTACCTGCCCGCCCTCCCTGAAAAACAAGTTCCCCTTTACATTTTTTAGCTCATTGAGGTATAAATTCAGTTCATTTTTCCCGTATTCAAAGGATGCGCGTGGTTCAGGCACTGGGACATACAACTATTAGAATTGTGCGCGATCTGGGGCGGGTGGGCTGGTTTTTGCTCTATTCGCTGTATATGATTGTCCGGCAACCGGGCAGCTTCGTGCATGTTCTGAAACAGCTGCGCTTTATCGGTACGAAGTCGCTGTTCGTGATTGTGCT
>CAIRND010000126.1 GCA_903879825.1 uncultured Geobacteraceae bacterium | reverse complement strand
GAATTTAAACAATAAATTATAGTGGCTACATTTATGCATAAAATAAGCCAATACACTGGTTTTACTCAATTTATGTAAAAATTAAAAGGGAACATCCGTTTCAGCGTTTTTTTTAAACTAAAACCACCCCATTCCCGCCTATGCACCAAGGTATCATTATATCAGACCTCTCGCCAGTTAGAATCACATCAGGTTTACCTCCAAATATAATTGTCCCTTCCGGCACCGATTTCTAAAATCAGTAAAATACACAGAAGCGTTAACGCTGGACAAGTGAGGAGAAATATTGAGAGCGGTTCGCGGGGCGGGAGAGCGATCCATTCCGGAACTGGGGAATCGAAGCATACCTACATGGGGTTGTAACCACAAACCGGCGGAAATTTCAGAGTCACAAAAATCAGCAGGTTGCATTTGGTGCCACTCAAACGACCGTTCGCGTTACACCCAAAAACAAGACCAAAATTGACAAAATTTAGTCATATTGCCCCTCACTGAGGCAATGTATCGCAAAGTGTGCTCTCAATATCTGGGTTCTGAAATTTTCACCGGTTTGGGCTTACAACCGCAAGTACGTGAGAAAACCGGTCTTACCCAAACCCAGTTTGCCTCAACCTTTGGTATAAGCCTTGGCACCTTGCGCTATTGGGAACGAGGCGACCGTAAACCACATGGGCCAGCACTTGTGTTACTCAATGCGGCAAACAACGCTCCTGATGAACTGCTGAATATTTTGTCTGGAAGGATGATTAGACCGAACAGCAAGAAGAGTAACAGTGCCAGCCGAACAAGAATGGCAGCGTAAACCTTTCACCTGCCTTTCCCCAATCGGCCGATAATAATCATTTTTGTCCCGCACTTGACATAAGATACCTTACAGGGCATAATTAACTGATATTATTTGTTTTTTATTTTATTACGTATGCCCGGGTTTTGCGATCTGACTCGCGGTTTAATAATGACACGACCAGTTGGCTAATCAAGAATAGTCTCAACACCCTCCGGATAAAGGCGAGGAAAATAATAACCCACCATCGATGCAGGAAAACCGAGCATTACAGGCCCTTTTTCTGAATCTGAAACTAAATAGTCTTTCTCAAAGAGGCTACTCACAACTCTTCGTGCCGAACGTTCAGGCATTCCGATGATAGCCGGGATTTCACCACGAGGTATTTCCCCCCGTAAAAATACATCTCTCAATAAACGACCCGCTTCAGGTTTCAATTCACCAAAAGATACTTGACGATCAACCGCCGCTTGTATTCTTTTCTGCATTCCATCCAAATTCAAAAGCCCTGACATAAAGTCAATTTGGTCAATAGCAACTTTAAGGAAAAATTTACAAAATCCCAGCAGTCCCGCTTGTGTTAAATTTCCCCGGCCATCAAGACCTCCCCGACGAGGTTGGTCTGCTCCCGCCAAAGAAGTAAGGTACTCTTCTCGATTTCTGGCGAAACCTCTGGAAACTGTCCACAATCCATGGCCATCTATTTTCGCCTTTGTCAGGTAGGCATGGGTCATAAGTCGGGTAACTCGCCCATTACCATCCAAAAAAGGATGAATCCATGCAAGACGATGATGAGATGCCGCCGCTGCGATCACCTGGCTTAAACCTTTAAGTTTTTGAGGGTCGTAACCCTCTTCGAATCTTTTCATAAAAGTACATAGATATTCAGCTTTAGGCGGCAAATGCCCCCCTACCCTAACTTCTAAGTCCCTCATTTTACCAGCGATCACTTTTTCAGCTTTTCCATCGGAACGGTGCACGACAAGATATTCTTCGGGCATACGTTCATAAAACTCCTTATGTACCCAGCACAAAAAACTCATGCTGGTAATGACCGTTTCCGGAATATTTACTATGTGGGTCTCGATGAGTTTTTGAACTTCTACGTGCGCTTTGCTTTCTAATTGTTTTGCTCTTTTTGCAGGATCTTTGGAAAAATCTTCTCGCATAGCACGATCAATGTCGACCGGATGGGTGTTATGCCCTTCTATTAAATTTGAATAGTAGCTGTTCATTCTTCTTACTAATGCCACGACCCCTCTACGTGTAACGGGATGAACAGCAGCGCTAATGCCGGCAGATTTACGAATCACCTCAATCGCCAAATCGCCAAGTTCTCCCGCAGGGTCTGCAGGCATGAGTGGTTCCATTTCCGAAATTCTTGTATAAAAACCATCTTCCATATTGATTCCCCTGCCATAAGCCAGCATTTTGGCCGATATTAGATCGCGAAGATTTAACTAATTGAGATCTCTGTTTTACATATGATTTATTAGTTGCATTGATATTTTGGCCGGTTATACAGAAGAATACTTAAGACATATTATTGCGTAAAAGCAAACGTTTAAATTTGGTTTTATATAAATACTCCTCACATTTTGGCCGATGTTTTGGCCGATGTTTTGGCCGATGTTTTTGTACCGTATTCTATCAAAGAAATAAACCATTATTTCAGATTTTAATTTTACTGGCCGATGTTTTGGCCGATCCAAAACCCAAATTTTGTCGGCTTAAGTAGTACCGGTCATATTACGACCAGTGTTGACACATATAACGATGGCTGGAGAGAATTTATGTGCATAGGCGGAAAAGTTTCGGTATGGTTAACCTGGAGTGATTCATCTTATGAATATGTCATACAAAAGTATAAAAACTATGTCGATGAGTAACCGCCTGGTCAACGCCGGGCGCGGCGCTTCTGGCAACGGCTCTGGTTGGTCTGCCGATGAGCGATGCCATCGGAACCTTTATCTTCGCCTCGGCACTGCTCACGCTCTGCGGCGTTACTGGTTTGGTGGAAGCACTCATGCACCATATCCCGAAATCGCTTGCCGCCGCTATGCTGGCAGGGGTTTTACTCCGCTTCGGCTTGGGGGTGTTTGTATCCCTGAGTTCCCAGCTCTGGTTAGTAGCTCTGATGCTGCTGATCTACGTTGTCGGCAAAAGATTCAAATCGCGCTATACGATTCCATTGACATTTCTCGGAGGACTGGCCTGGGCAGCGCAACAGGGGTTGATTCACTTTGAGGCCGTTACAGTAACTCTCTCGCGACCGATATTCACTGCTCCTACGTTTACGCTATCAGCACTCCTTGGTGTGGGAATCCCTCTGTTCATTGTTACCATGGAATCCCAGAATGTACCAGGAGTCGCTGTTCTTCGAGCCAACGGTTATCAGACGCCAATTTCTCCCCTGATTGGCTGGACCGGTTTTCCGGAATGCTGCTGGCACCCTTTGGCGGCTACCAGTTCAATCTGGCCGCAATAACCGCCGCCATCTGCATGAGCCCGGAAGCTGACAGAAATCCCGAACGTCGCTATCTGGCTGCGGTCTGGGCCGGCATTTTCTGCCTGCTCACCGGACTGCTCGGTGCTACCGTAGTCAGCGTATTTACCGCATTGCCAAAAGAACTGGTGG
>CAIRND010000125.1 GCA_903879825.1 uncultured Geobacteraceae bacterium | reverse complement strand
CACGCAGCCAAATATACCAACCAGAATCGCCAGGTGGTGCCTGACTTTTTCATCAATCGCCGCCCCCCGCTCTGTCAGGGTGATGCCGCCACGGACGTAATACACGGCTGCGGACAAAACTGCCGCGGCCATCAGCGCGAAACGGGCAAAGCCTTTAAGTATCTCCCAGAACGGCAGATTGAACAGGTAAAAACCGATATCCTTGCCGAGTACCGGGTCAATGGTTCCGACATTCACGCTGTTTGTGAACAGCAGCACCTCCTCCCAGCGCATGGAACCCCAGTTGCCCGCAAAGAGCGCCAGGACCAGACTGAGAAGCATTCCTACCGGCGTGACAAAGTGCGCGACGTCATCCCTGTTGATGCGGAGATTGGCGCCCCCCACGATGAATATACCGGAGGCGGGAAATCTGGCTCGAGCCGCATAGAGAAGGTTGATCATGACAATGGCAAAAAGGAGTACTCCGAAAGACAGCCCTACCCCGGTTTTGGCATAAAATGTCGTTGTGAAGACGGAGGGAAACCCGGTCTCAACGAAAAAAAGCCAATCAGTGTAGTAATTGAGCAGCGATGACACGAACGGCAGTATCACCGAGACAATAATCAGGCCGAGAATAAGTTTATTTTTAAACATTCAGCACTCCCCCGTAGCTTGTAAAATAGCTTTAATCATCAGCGTTTTCATTTATTCTCAACGAGTTTCAGACAAGACTAAATCCGTAGCTAAGTGCCGCAAAAAGGCACAAAAGCCACAAAAAAAGCAGAATGTTATGCTGACTAAATATTTAACCTGTTTGGTGATATCGATGCATGTCATCACTCACTGGTGTTCTTTGCGCTTTTTGCGCTTTTTTGTGGCTGACCGCTTTTCGGACAAATACGGTAACAGCCAGAAAGAATAATATCAGAAGATACTCCATTTAACAGTCAATCCCAGGAATTGTAGTTAAAAAAGCGGATAATTACCCAAACCAACGGGGCGGAACCTTTATCTCCTTTTTATATAGCGGTAGAGGAGGTAGCCGGCTCCGGCAAGAAAAAGAATACCAAACAGGCCGATACCACCGCCGCCACCGCCCCCCATACCAGCACCCGACCCCGCACCAGCAAAGCCGCTGAACAGCATACTTCCCAGCATCCCCCCTGCAAGCCCGCCCGCCATACTTCTCATAAATCCACCCCCCTGCTGTTGCTGCATCGGAATTGGCGCGGCCTGCTGGCGGGGCTGACTGGGTTGATAAGAAGGAGCGGCCGGCCTCGAATAGCTGCGCGAACCGCTGCTGCCGGATGAGCGACTGCCACCGGCCCTGGCATGGGCGTTTAATTCCAGCACGGTGATACTCAAGAAGAGGACGGCCACCATCACAGCAGATAATTTAGCGACATACTTTTTCATTTTTTCTCCTTTTTCGTGCACGTTGTGTCAATCGATGCAAAGTTCTGTGTCTGTTAATTCAGTTACCTGCATGATGTTCCACATGTAACTGATGTAGCTTCACCGGCGTACCACGCCTGAGTTTCAGGTTGAGCATCTCAACCATCACGGAGAAAGCCATGGCAAAATAGATGTAGCCCTTTGGTATGTGCATATCAAAGCCGTCACCGATAAGTGCCACGCCGATAAGAAGCAGAAAACTTAAGGCCAGCATCTTGATCGTCGGGTGTTTTTCTACGAAGGCACTGATTTTCCCCGAAAAAAACATCATAAAACCGACGGCAATAACAACCGCCGCAACCATAATAGCAAACTGGCTGGCCATTCCCAGAGCGGTAATGATCGAATCCAGCGAAAAAACAATGTCCAGCAGCAGTATTTGAACAATCACCGCACCAAAGGTAGCTCCTACCCGTGCAGACACAATCTCATCATCGCCTTCAAGCTTAGCGTGGATCTCCATGGTGCTCTTCCAGAGCAAAAACAGACCACCTGAGATGAGAATCGAGTCGCGCCCGGAAATCTCGTTGCCCACAACAGTGAACAGCGGCGCGGTAAGCCCCATCAGCCAGGTAAGCGAAAACAGCAACGCGATGCGGATAAACATCGCCAATCCGAGTCCGAGGAGCCGGGCTTTTTCCTGCTGATGGGCGGGCAGCTTGCCGGCCTGAATAGAAATAAAGATAATGTTGTCAATCCCGAGAACTATTTCCAGCGCACTCAGTGTCACCAGCGCCATCCAGACCTGAGGATCAGTCAGCCATTCCATCGGTGCTACCTCCCTGTTTTTCTCGTTCTCCAAATAAAAAAGACCTTTACCCACGGCGTGATTATACGCATTGGATAAAGGTCTTGCTTGCGATGGTTATCGTTCCCGGCCCGAGTCTTGCGACTGTGTTGACGGACGCGGGATCAGCCATGTCTCTAGCTGATAGCTACTCCCCTTCATTGAGGTCTCACACTAAAGGAATTACTCTGCATCTGTCAAGCGGCATTTTACTTACCCCCATAACTGTGCAAACCGGACAAAAACAGATTCACCCCCAGATAGCAGAAAATTGTTGCAGCAAAACCGATGATGGAAAGCCAGGCGGCGCGCTTGCCAACCCACCCCTTGGTAATTCTGGCATGCAGAAAGGCTGCATATACGAACCAGACAATCAGCGACCAGGTTTCTTTCGGATCCCAGCTCCAATAGGTTCCCCAGGCGTAGTTGGCCCAGGCAGCGCCGGTTATGATGCCGAGCGTGAGCAGAGGGAAACCGATCATAATGGCCCGGTAGTTGAGATCATCCAACACCCTGATGGGTGGAAACATAAAGAGCAGACCGCTGCCGGCCGGTGTATCGGCTGACTGTTCGCTGCCCGCTTTAATCAGGTACATGATAGAGATACCGCACGCCACGGCAAAAGCGGCATAGCCGAGAAAGCAGGTGACGACGTGATACAGCAGCCAGTTACTCTGAAGCGCCGGAACGAGCGGTTCAATGGCATTATTCATCCCCAGCTGAGCCCAGGCCATACCGAGCAAGGCAAAGGGCATGACAAAGGCACCGATGACCCGATACTTATATTTAACGTCAATCAGGGCGTAGATCAGCACGATCGTCCAGGAGAAGAAAACCACCGACTCGTACAGGTTGGAAAGGGGAGCATGTCCAACACCGATGTCGTACGACTCCTTCCAGCGCAGACCGATAGCAACCGTCTGGGCAAGAAGGCCGAAGTAGGCCGTAATCATGGCAGCGGTACCGAGCGCCGAGGCGCGGGACGCAAGGAATACAAAAAACACCAGCATGGAGATCAGATAGGCAAAGGTCGTTATATTGAAAAGCAGTGAGCTGGTCATGGCTGTTTCTCCTTGGTAAGTTCCGTTTTGAGTCGCTCGACAAGCACCTCAAAAGTCTGTTGAAAGGCGCTCGGGTTCTTGCTGGCATTACCACCCACCGTAATGCGGCCCTTCTCGATACGTACCCAGATACGACGGTGTGACATGAAGAAAGCGATATAAATACCGATCACCATCAGTACACATCCCAACCAGACGATTTCGACTCCCGGATCTTTAGCAACCTGCAGACCGGTGTACATGCGATCCTCAGACCCTTTATAATGAAGCACCGGCCCTGTGCCGTGCTCTTGTGCATGCTGAATATTCAGTTCAGGATGATTGGCATAGACGACGAAACTTTCGCTTTTGCCGTCAGCAGTGTGGACTTCCACCTGAGCTGCCGGTCCCTTCATCCCCGCAACAAATTGTGAGACATCTTTTGTCGCTTCGGTCACATGCATGCTGCTGCCGTTAGGCAACTGTGCAGAGCCCTGACCATCAACTGTCAGCGGCACAGCGTTTTTGCCATCCAGGTCAGTGACGGTAAAAAAGTAGTTACCGGCATTGCCGTAGCTGGACTGGTAGAAGGTAATTCCCTTATAGGAGAGGGGATCGTTAACGATAACGCGAACATTTGTGTAGTCCGGCACCGGCTTACCATTCTCCAGTACGGTCAGAATACTTTTAAATTCTTTCGGGGCACCGCTCGGATATTTGGCCATACTGAACTGCTCAAGGCGGAGGGAGAAGCCCAGATCAAGCTCTTTTCCCGATCGGGACATAATTTTGGACGCGCTCCCCCCTTCAGGAATATTCACGTTCGCTTTAAAGCCGAAAAACGAACCGATCATGGAACCGATAAAGATAATGATAATACTCAGATGGACACAATAGACCGACAGACGGCACCAGGGCGTTTTCTGAGCGAAAAGATGCCAGGCACCATCGACTTCGGTAACTCCGGGAGCAGCAAATTCGGTTTTTAGAAAGGCGACAACCCGCTCCTTGACCGCAGTCGGTTCATCTTGAGTCGTAATGGTGGCGACATTAGTCAGCGACTGTTCCAAACCGGCGCCAAAAATGGTTACCGGCTGCGAGATAATCTTCCAGATATGTGGCAACCGCTTGATAGAACAGGCGATAAGATTAACGGTTAACAGATACAGCAGCAGTATGAACCACCAGGAATGGTACATATCGAAAAAACCAAGTGCCTTATAGAGCCCTGCCTTAGCCGGGCTAATTTGGGCAAGATATTCCTCTGGAGGGGGGCCCTGAGGAATAATCGTCCCGATGATCGAGATAACCGCCAGGGATATCAGCAGGAACATGGTCAGTTTTAGTGAACAGAAAAAATCCCAGAGGGATTGTAGAAAATCACGTTTT
>CAIRND010000124.1 GCA_903879825.1 uncultured Geobacteraceae bacterium | reverse complement strand
GGGAGCTGGAATCCGCAGGAACTGAATCTTCTTCGGAAATTACCTCTTCTGTGGGAGGCTCCGTATCGCTGTCCTCATTCTCTTCTTGATTCACGGACGGTGCCGCAGTTTCATCTGGATTGTTCAGGTCCACCATAACAGCCTGTGACGGGTTGACAGGTGCGGAGAAGTCGTAGGTTCCAGACATTTTCCACGCATAAAAGGACAGGATATGTACCAGTACTGAAAGCGCTATGCAAATTGCTAACAGGCGGGTTGTCTTGAAACGTACGGTCATGCGGCTCCCAAACAATGCTACATTATTATTGGATCACATATCATATAGTCAGGCAATATACAAGGTAAAATAATTTTTTAATAAATAATATTAGATAGTTATGCGAAACAGTCTGGATGCTGTCAGTTCTGTATGGACTCATGGGCCTCTCTATGCTTTTGATGTGATCAATGTACGAATGGCGGTATTAATTTATTGCATTGACATCTTGGCGGATGCACCGTTTTATATTCGGTCGGAACAGGCGCCGTTGTGTTGCAACCTATTTAGTTGCAATTCAGTCGGAGTGATCTCGTATTTTTCTGCTAATCGTAATTATGGTGGTATGCCAAATCGCTAAAAGGAGTTCCCCATTTGAGATATGTGCTGATACTATCCGTTCTTGTTTTTGCGTCGACAGCATTTGGAACCGTATATTCCTGGGTTGATTACGGTGGGGTCAGGCATTTTGCCAACAGGATGTATGATGTACCCGAACGTTATCGTATCAAAGTAAACGCTTTATATCCAGAGCCATCGGACGTGCGTACTCCATCACCTCCTGCTCCGGAACAGCAAAGGCCGGTGGTAGCGGTTGTTGCTCCCCAGCCAGTAAGCCCAACGCCGCAGCCCGTTGCCGTTCAAAGGCCGGTCGCCTCCGATGAAGGTGCGAACACGGCACGATCAGCACCGGTCAAGAGGAGAGAACGGAGAGTGAAACATGAGAACGATGAATGAGGAGAGATTCCATTGGTATGCTACAGTTGCCGTTTTGTTGAATTAATGGTAGTTACTAGTGCGACATTCAGTTAATACACAGAGAAAGGCATGTGGCATATTTACCGCAGTGGAATTTTGCACAAAATGGCTACGATTTATCTTCCATGAAAAAAATAATATTTTACATGCTGCTGGCAATAACTGCTTACCTGCTCTACGTCGGAATTTCCTTATTGTTGTTGCCGCCGCTTGCTGATCTGGTTGATAAAAAATTCAGTACGACCATTCAGGTTAAGGATTGGCAGGGAGAGTATCATTCGTTTGTGGTTGGGCCCAAGAACCGTACCTGGACGCCATCAAGCCGGATTCCTGCGGAGATGAAGTGGGCGGTTATTCTGGCGGAGGACGCCAACTTCTATACGCATGAGGGTTTTGATGTCAAGGCGATCAAAAATGCCATTAAATATGATCTGGAGAAAAAAAGCCTGAAACGGGGCGCTTCGACTATTACCCAACAGACCGCCAAAAATCTGTTCCTATCCCGTGAAAAGTCGATCACCCGCAAGCTCAAAGAGGTCTATCTGGCGTATCGGATGGAGCAGGAGTTGACCAAGGGGCGTATCATTGAGTTTTATCTGAACGTAGTCGAGTTGGGGCCGATGGTGTATGGTATCGGTCACGGCGCACAGTATTATTTTGGTAAACCGGCTGCGGCGCTGACGCCACGCGAATGCGCCTTTCTGGCCGCCATGCTCCCCGGACCGCGACTGGCCTACAACCCGTACAAAAACCTGGGTAAGGTGCTGAAACGTTCCGATATGATTCTGCGGCTGCTCCGGCAGAGGGGTGTTCTGGGCGAGACTGAGTATCAGGCGGCTTTGGCGCAGTCACCTAATATCAGCCGAATGCAGCAAAAGGTTGATGAGCTTATCAGCACTCCTCCGGTATTTACATCGCCGTCATCTGTCCGGCAGGCTCCGTTTGACAAACCGGCAGAAGTTGAACGGGAAAATAAAGAAGAGTCCCCAGTTTCAGTGCCGCAAAAGTTAGACGATGCCGCACCACCAAATCCACATGAAAGCCCGAATGATAAAAAATGACGACTAAAACAGATTTGAAAAACATGACCCAGCCAGCTCTTGAACAGTTTCTTCAGGGGCAGGGAAAAGAACGCTTTCGCGCCACGCAGATATTTAAATGGATCTACCAACAAGACGCCGGCAGTTTTGAGGAGATGACCAATATTTCCAAAGATCTGCGTGCAGAGCTTGCAAGTACGGCGTTTATCAGCTCTCTTAAAGCGGAAGCGGTGGAAGAGGGGAGCGATGGGACTCGCAAATATCTCTTTAATCTGGGTGATGGTCATGCGGTCGAATCGGTATTGATTCCAATAGAGGGGCGCAACACCGTATGCATCTCCTCTCAGGTTGGCTGTGCCATGGCGTGCGAATTCTGCCTGACCGGCACCTTTAAGCTGGCCCGTAATTTAACGACAGCCGAGATCATCAATCAAATTATGGCAATCAGGCTTGACGTGCGGGAGAGCGGTGAAGAAATACGGAATATCGTCATGATGGGGATGGGTGAGCCGCTTCACAATCTGGATAACGTTATCCCGGCCATCCAGATAATGATAGACGGTAACGGACTGCAGTTGTCCAATCGCCGTGTCACCGTATCTACGTGCGGCCTGGTGCCGGAAATGGGGCGCTTGGGGCGGGAAATCCCGAATGTCAACCTGGCCGTGTCGCTGAATGCGACGACTGACGAACTGCGTAATCAGATTATGCCGGTTAACCGGAGTTACCCCCTCAAGGCGCTGCTTCAGGCGTGCAAGGAGTTTCCGCTTCCGGGACGCCGCAAGGTAACGTTTGAATACGTCATGCT
>CAIRND010000123.1 GCA_903879825.1 uncultured Geobacteraceae bacterium | reverse complement strand
GTGTTTCAAGAAATGTGGTGATCGAGGCCATTACCCGTTCTGCTGAGCGCCGTGTTCTGACGTATGTGTTGCAGTCATCGGCGTAACGGCAGAAGGTATGATTCCGTCTTTCCAGTTCCTTGTCCAGTTCGTCGAGCAGGATATTGGACAGCAGGGGAGATAACGGCCCTCCTTATCTGAAGTAATTCGTTATCCGAAGTAAATACGGATAGAGTCTGCTGTTAGGGCATTTGTTCTATATTTACTTCGGATAATATTTTCAAAAATTGGTTAGCCAAGCAAGTAAATCTTCGTCTTTGGTCCAATGAGGTAATTGGGTTGAGATCATGTCCGGATAAGCCTTTTCCAGGGCTTTACGTTTCAGTTCAGTATCCGTTCGGGCATAGATTTCTGTTGTTGATATATCAACATGCCCCAAAATATCACGGATGTAAATCAGGCTGATACCTGCTTGTAGTAAATGCATTGCCTTTGTGTGCCTGAAACTGTGAGGGCTAACCTTATCCGGAATTATTGAAGATACTGTCTTTGCACGAGAGACGTATTTATTCAGAATGAACGAAATGCCTTTTGGAGTCAGTTTGCAACGCTGACTGTTAAAAAATAGCGGGCAATCCTGGGTACCGTTTTGGAGTAAATGAGTCTCCGCCATATATTGCTTTAGTAGTGATTCAGTATTGGACATGAGGGGAACCTGCCGTGATTTACGACCCTTGCCGGTAAGAGTGATTATTGGTGGAGGATCCAACCTGACATCACGAACGGTTAGATCTGCCAGTTCTTGTACTCTGGCGCCAGTATCATACAGTACCGAAAGCATTATTAAGTTGCGTCGTCCACTAGCTTTCGACAGATCCGGTTGAGCAAGAATGAGTTTCAATGCATCCGGTGTAAGGTAATTTACCGCTGGGGTTGGTGCCTTTTTCATCGGAATTGACAGAACTTTTTGGTACGACAATATTCCAGTCGGATCCTCGATCTGTATATATCGGAAAAACCCATGAATGCACGCAAGCCGTTGGTTGCGTGTGGCAATACTGTTTTCTCTGTCATGTTCAAGCCACGAGAGGAAGCCAACGACGAGTGGCTCATCGATATGTTGCAAGCTGAGACGTTCTACCGATAACCCGCAGCTATGCTTGCAGTATTTGAGAAACAGCTTGAAAGTCTCCCGATAAGATTTGATCGTATTGGTGCTTACATTACGCTGTCCGGGTAGGTAGGCGGATAAATATTGGGACAATGCCTTCGCAAAGTCAGTTGGTTTCATAGCCGTCACCTCCCATTGCGGGTATGACATGACCAAAGGCTTGTTCCACCTTCGCTGTTATATCCGGATAGAGTTCAGCGGTTAGCCTCAGGTATTGCGTGGTGTCACGAAATGAATGGTGCCCCAGGTATGTTTTGAGAACTGGGAGGTAAGCCGTTAAATCTTTTCCTTCCAGGACCCAGCGTTTGAGGCAATGGACGCAGAATGTATGGCGAAAGTCATGCACTCTTGGTCCCTTTCCCCATCCACCATGGGAGATACGGGCTTTCCAAAGGAATTTTCTGAAGTTTTTATAGATGTTTCCGATGGTTATCGGCTGTTTGTTTGGTGATGGAAAAAAATAATCGTCCGGTTTCGAGAACATATGAATCTGCTTTACATAGGCATGGCATCGCTCGAGAAGTTCCGTGGAGAGGGGGACCAATCTGTCCTTGTTGAATTTCCCGTCCCAAATTGTCAATACGCCGGTGAGTAAATCGACATCCCGGACTTTGAGATGCAGAGCCTCTGAAACACGTAAACCACAGCCATACAAGATACGAAACAACAACGGCATGATCCAGTGTCTGTTTGGAACTTCGGCGCAGTAACGACAAGTATCGACCTGTTTAAAAAACGCTGCGAGCTCATTACTACTGAATATGTATGGGATGTATGCGGGACCTTTTGGAATGATATTTTTGGGTAATACATACGCATGAACTCCGATCTGGGTCATATACAGAGCCAGTTGCCGCATGATCCCCAGTCTGTGTTGCATAGTGGCATGCGCTTCATTTGGCAGTTTCTGACTCCATATCTGTACCAGCTCTTTGGATAAAACCGGTTCAGTACAGCCATGCGCCAGACAGAACTGGTCGAACTTGTAAAGTAGTCGTGGGCTACTGTCAAATTTATAACCGAGGGAACGTTTCTGGAGAATCATTCCCTGGATAAACTCCTTGAACGGACTGCCATATGCGAATTCGGTCATGACTGGAACACCTCCTCCGGATTCAGCGCACATTCACGCAGCAGGTCTACGTTCACTTTGAGATAGACAGCCGTTGAATCAGAGCTGACGTGTCCCAATATGTCTGAAATGACGGATAAGGGAGTGTTTTCCTCAAGCAGCCTACTTGCCAGTGTGTGCCGCAGAGAATGCATGCCTTTCTCCTTTTGGGGGCAAATCGGGATTTTCGCTAATCTCATGTACTTGACCACGATTTGATGGAGATGGTCTTCATCCGAGAAGGGCTCCAGCGGGGCAAGGTGCCGTAAAAATACATATGGTGATTCAACTTTTGGTCGCCCGTTTTTGAGATAATCTATGATCGCCCAGCCAATATCTGGAAGAAGGGGCAGAGTGAGGGGTTTGGACGTTTTGGATTGAATTAATTCGATACGATTATCTTGCCACTTCAAGTTGTCCAACTTCAGATGTTTGATATCCATTGTTCGGAGGCCCAAGCGTGCTACCAGGAGAATCATGGCATAATCCCTCTTCCCGGCGGGATTACCTCTGTCAATTATATCGAGCAATTTGGTGACATGATCGGGAGTCCATACTGATGGGATTCGGTTTTGTTTTCTGGCCTTGATGGCCGGTACGCTACTCGTGAGGTTTTGTGGATGAAATTCGCTGGTGCGGAGGTAGCCTAAAAAAGAACGCAGCGCACAAAGATGCAATTCTACGGTCTTGTATGCGTACCCCAACAACGTGTTGACGTAACCGGCGACATGAGTGGCAGCGATATCAGGGATATGCTTGATCTCTTGTGACTC
>CAIRND010000122.1 GCA_903879825.1 uncultured Geobacteraceae bacterium | reverse complement strand
TGCGGTATTAGGAACATAATCAAGATCGCATTCCGGATCAGGATCGGTGTAATTAATGGTCGGAGGAATAATCCCCTTGTCCATTGCCATGAGGGTATACACCGTTTCAATGCCACCCGCAGCGCCAAGAAGATGACCGGTCATGGATTTGGTTGAAGATACCAGCATTTTCTTGGCGTGATCGCCAAAGATACTCTTAATTGCCATAGTTTCATACATGTCACCTATGGGAGTTGAGGTACCATGCGCATTGATGTACGAGACCTGCTCAGGAGCAACTCCGGCATTTTTAAGCGCCATTTTCATGCTGCGCGCCCCACCTTCACCACCGGGTGCCGGTGCGGTCAGATGATAGGCATCACCCGTCATACCATACCCAACAATTTCGGCGTAAATCTTGGCACCGCGTGCCACGGCCGACTCGTATTCTTCGAGGACAACAATTCCGGCACCCTCACCCATGACAAAGCCGTCCCGGTTTTTGTCAAAAGGACGTGATGCTCCTTCAGGATCATCGTTCCTATCAGAAAGAGCCTTCATTGCAGCAAAACCACCAATACCAAGAGGAGTAATGACCGACTCTGTTCCACCCGCAATCATGGCATCAGCATCGCCCCGTTTGATAATATGATAGGCATCACCGATTGAATGGGTACTGGTTGCACATGCTGAGACGGAGGAAAGATTTGGACCTTTAGCGCCATATTTAATGGATATGTGGCCAGGGGCAAGATTTATAATCAGCATAGGAATAAAGAACGGAGATATTTTTTTAGGGCCGCCTTCACTCAGTAGCGTGTGGTACCGTTCAATAGTGGGTAACCCGCCAAGACCGGCACCGACCAGAACACCAACCCGTTCGGCATTTTCTTCATTGATTACCAGCCCAGAGTCTTCCATGGCATAATGAGCCGCTGCCAAGGCGTACTGAATGAAAAGATCCATTTTCTTGATCTCTTTTTTATCAATATACTCTTCAGCATTGAAATCAGGGACTTGACCCGCGATTTTAACCGGCATGTCGCTCGTGTCAAAACGGGTAATCAGGCCTATACCGGATTTTCCGGAGATAAGAGCATCCCAGTTTTTTGCATTTCCGCACCCAAGTGGTGAAACAGCTCCAACACCAGTAATTACGACTCTTCTCATGATTAATAGCTCCATATAAGAGTAACTTTTTGTTATTTCTGAATAAAAAAGAGAGGGGCTTGCGCCCCTCCGGTTGTGTAATATCAGCTATGTTCGGTGATATATTCGATGGCGTCATTTACCGTCTGAATTTTTTCGGCATCTTCATCAGGAATTTCGATATCAAATTCTTCCTCAAGGGCCATAACCAATTCAACTGTGTCAAGTGAATCAGCTCCAAGATCGTCCATAAATGAAGATTCAGTTAATACCTGACTTTCTTCAACTCCAAGTTGCTCTGCAACAATTTCCTTCACCCGCTTTGCAATATCAGACATCTTCCACCTCCGTGTGATTTTAAACCTTTGCAGGTTTCGTGTGTAATGCTTGTGTGCTTAATTAAGCATGAAATCTTCAAATGTCAATCGATATTCTACTTTAGCGTTCCATGTAACTACATGTACATGCCGCCATTCACCGATAGTATCTGCCCGGTTATATAACCGGCTTGCGAAGAAACAAGAAAACAGACAGCATTGGCAACATCGTCAACCGAACCAAGTCGCTCCATAGGGATAGTCTGCAAAAGCGCTTCACGCCCCTTTTCCGGGAGAGCAGCGGTCATGTCTGTCTCAATAAAACCGGGAGCGACGGCATTTACGGTAATATTACGTTTGGCCAATTCACGAGCCGCTGACTTTGTTAAACCAAACAGACCCGCTTTACTGGCACAGTAGTTGGCCTGACCGGGGTTACCCATTTCACCAACAACAGAACTGACGTTAACAACTCGTCCATATCGTGCTTTAGTCATAATCTTTGAGGCTTCACGCATGCAGTTGAAAGAACCTTTAAGATTAGTATCAAGAACAGAATTCCAGTCGCTATCCTTCATGCGCATCATGAGACCATCTTTTGTTATGCCGGCATTGTTAACCAGAATATCAAGCCGCCCCTGTTCTGAAACTATTTTTTTAAAAAGAGCTTCAACGTCGGCAGAATTAGTAACATCAAGCTTAACCGCCTGAGCGGAGCCTCCCTGCGCCACAATGGCAGCAACGGTTGCCTCGGCACCAGCCTCTGAAGTGGCTGTCGCAATAACAAAAATGCCTTCAGCGGCAAGTTTAAGTGAAATAGCCTGCCCGATACCACGCGAAGCACCGGTTACCAGTGCAACCTGACCTTTCATTGTATATTCTCCTTGGCAGCACTAATTCCAGCGACATCTTCAATATTTGCCAGTATCGCCAGCTTGTTAATTCTTTTCACCAATCCGCATAAGACCTTACCTGGGCCGAGCTCTACAAATTTTGTTACACCGAGTTCACTCATGACATTCACCGATTGTTCCCATAGTACGGGAGAACAGACCTGTGAAACCAACAGAGGCTTTACCCTCTCTTTGAGGCTATTGGGTGCAGCATCAGCATTTGCAATAACCGGCACGTTCAGATCAAAAGTTGTAATAGTATCTAAAACTGCGGCCAATCGATCAGCAGCCGGCTTCATCAAGGCACAATGGAAGGGAGCACTGACCGGTAGCAACATCGCTTTTCTAAAACCGCGACTTTTGGCTATTTCAATAGCACGCGCAACGGCAGCAACAGAACCGGCAATTACAATCTGACCAGGTGAATTAAAATTGGCGGGCGAGACTATATCTCCATCAGCAGCCTCACGACAAATTTCTTCAAGTACATCGCTTTCAACACCTAGTATTGCAGCCATTGTTCCGGTACCAACGGGAACCGCTTCCTGCATAAATGTTCCACGAGCCCGAACTGTTGTGACGGCATCAGCGAAAGAGAGCGCGCCTGAACAGACAAGCGCCGAATATTCACCCAGTGAATGACCAGCAACATAATCTGCCTTCAGACCGGTTTCCTGTTGTAACACTTTCAAAACAGCAATACTTGCAGTTAAAATAGCCGGTTGCGTATTGGCTGTTAGTCTAAGGTCTGCGTCACTTCCAGAAAAGCAAAGAGTTGACAGTTTAAAGCCGAGAGCATCATCAGCCTCCTGAAAAACATCACGCGCTACAGCAAACGTATCCGCCAGTTCTTTCCCCATACCAGAATATTGAGAGCCCTGCCCCGGAAAAATAAATGCTGTTTTCGACATATATACATCCTTACGTAATGATGTGGTTTAACAACAACTACCAGTTAATAAGCGCAGATCCATAGGTAAAACCGCCGCCAAAAGCAACCAGCATAAGCTTGCTATCAGGCTTGAGTACGCCCTGACGATTTGCCTCATCCAACGCAATTGGAATTGAGGCCGAAGAGGTATTGCCATATCGATGGAGATTAGTAAACAATCGTCCGGAATCAAGTCCGAGTCGTTTTGCTGTCGCATCGATAATACGCTGATTTGCCTGATGGGGTATCAGGAGAGAAATATCGGAGGTGGTCAGGCCGTTTGCATCCAGAGCTTTTACAGCGGCTTCCTCCATAGCACGGACAGCATGCTTGAAGACGTCATTTCCTTCCATAGTCAGATATATCCGCCGTTCGTCAATAGTACGACTATCTGTTGCCGGATTACGACTGCCACTGCCTGGCTGATAGAGAAGGTTCCAGTAGGTACCGTTACTGAATGTATGGGTCGACAGCAGGGAATGATCACCTTCCGATGCCTCGAGAACAACTGCACCGGCACCATCACCGAAAAGGACACAGGTATTACGATCCTGCCAGTCAACAATACGTGACAATATTTCAGAACCTATCACCAGTATTTTTTTGGCTGCACCCGAGCGAATATATTTCTCCGCAATTGACAAACCAAAGATAAAACCGGAACACGCCGCAGAAAGATCAAATGCCGTCGCATTGGTGGCTCCAATGAGATCCTGCACAATGCACGCAGTTGAGGGAAAAGGAAAATCAGGCGTTACCGTACCGAGTATAATCAGATCAATTTCTTCCGGTTCTACTCCTGCCATTGCAAGAGCACGCCGAGCAGCCTCGGCAGCAAAGGTTGATGTATATTCTCCATCAGCCGCAATACGCCGCTCTTTAATGCCGGTCCTGGTTGTTATCCATTCATCAGTTGTATCAATCAGTGTTTCGAGTTCTGCATTGGTAAGAATTTTTCCGGGCAATGATGAACCGGTTCCGGTAATTCTGACATTCACGATTGAATCTCCATTACTCTGAAGCGGTAGTTTGCTGACTATCCCTTCGAATCGAAACCGAGTTATTTTCAGATAATTTTTCGGCGACATGCTCTGATACACCATTTTTAGCGTATTCGTGAGCGAATCGTATGGCGTTTTTTATCGCCTTAACATTGGAACCACCGTGACAGATCATGCCCACCCCGTTGATTCCCAGTAGGGGAGCGCCACCGTATTCAGCATAGTCGACTATTTTCTTGAAGCGCCCGAATGCACCGCGAACAAACAGATAGCCGATCTTGGATACCCAGCTTTTTACAATCTCTTTTTTCAGCATCTTACCAGCGGCGTCTGCAAGCCCTTCGGAAAGTTTAAGTACAATATTTCCGACAAAACCATCACAAATAACAACGTCAACAGCACCGGCAAATATATCCCGGCCTTCAATATATCCGCAGTAATTAAGTGAAGTTTTGCGCAGAATAGCATTAGTTTCTCTGGTCAGCTCATTCCCTTTTGAATCCTCTTCACCGTTTGAAAGCAGTCCAACACGTGGTGATTGTATTCCCATGGCATAACGGGCATACACCTCTCCCATAATGGCGAATTGGACAAGATGAAGCGGCTTGCAATCAACATTGCCGCCTACATCCAGAACCAGAGTCTGCCCTTTTAATGTTGGAAATAACTGAGCAATCGCAGGGCGTTCAATCCCTTTAATCCTCTTCAGGACGAACATGCCGGATGCCATAGTCGCGCCTGAGTTTCCGGCACTGACGGCAGCACATGCCTTACCGTCCTTGACTAGCTCAAACGCCTGACGGACAGATGAATCACGCTTTTTCCTAACAGCATCAGAAGCAGAATCATGCATGCCAACAACTTCACTTGCATGAAAAATATCAATATCAAGTCCGCTGACGGCATGTTTAGCAAGTTCCGCTTCCAAGCGAACGCGGTCTCCAACAAGCGTCACCGACAAACCGAATTCGCGACAGGCAGCAACTGCGCCTTCAACTTCAATAACCGGCGCATTATCGCCACCCATAGCATCTACGGCGACTCTCATCTTCTTCGGAAGTGACACGGGGTCAGTTCTCTAGGCTTGTGCGGAGGAAACGTCAATAACCTCTTTACCCTTGTAAGTTCCGCAGGCAAGACATGTACGATGCGGCAGTTTTGCTGCTTTGCATTGAGGACAGATGGACAATGACGGGGTTGTTAAAAAGTCGTGGGCCCTTCTCATATTCTTGCGTGATTTGGATGTTTTTTTCTTAGGTACAGCCATGGTGTTTCTCCTTTTTCTGGTGATACACGTTTTCGTGCCACCGCTCTATTATCTGGTTACTTTAAAATTTTTCAGCGCGCTAAAGGTGATACTTACCGGTTCTTTACTGCATGAACAGCTTGATATATTCAAATCAGTGCCACACTGGTGACAAAGTCCCTTGCATTCTTCACTACAGAGAGGCTTTACCGGAATTTCCATGGCAACCTGCTCTTCAATCTCAGGAGTTAAATCAATTTCGTCGCCAGAGTATGTGGAAGAAAGCAGATCCATTTCGCCAAGCTCGAGTTCGTCCTCGGTTGAGACGGTTTTTATGCTGTCTTTGCGAAAAAATATTGTGAAGTTTGTATCCACAAAGGACGGATAATCAACAAGACATCGGGAACATGACAGTCCCAATGGAGCTGTAACTCTTCCCGTAACGCGTATATTTTCATATTCACGAGTAACAGTGATATCACCCTGGATATTACCGGTAATGCTACAGCTCGTGTCATTTTGCATGGCAGCAAGAAGAGGATATACCTCAACGGGCTCATCAAAATGGAGTGAAATAGGTATATCTTTTATGTGGTCTACAATAAGCTTCACGTGCACCATCCGTAGTTTAAAGCGACTATAATTTAAAGCAAGTCAGTATAAAGAATATGTATTAATTGTCAAGGAATTTACTAACTCTTCTGATAACACCTGCCATAGCACTCAACTTGATCACAAATATGCTCGGCAAGATCACCAGCAATCATATCCCAAGTAAATCGCCATCCCCAGTTACCGAATGCGGTGCCGGGCACATTCATACGTGCCTCACTACCCAGTCGGATCAAGTCCTGAAGAGGCAATATGGCGGTGTTTGCGACTGACATAAGCGCCATGCGCAGTATGTAACCAACGGTGTCCTTTCCCCGACTTCCCACATAATGATTTACCCGTCTGCGCTGCGTATCAGAAAGGGAATCGTACCACCCAGCGGTGGTATCGTTATCATGAGTTCCCGTGTAAACTACCGCATTATTTTGATAATTATGTGGCAGGTATGAATTTGATGGTCCTGAATCAAAAGCAAACTGAATTATTTTCATTCCGGGAAAATCATAACGATCTCGTAATGCTACGACTTCTGGTGTGATAATCCCCAAATCTTCGGCGATAATCGGTACTTTTCCAAGAGTGGCATAAATAACGTCAAACAGGATTGTTCCCGGTGCCTTTACCCACGTGCCATTAATAGCGGTGTCCTCTCCTGCCGGCACATTCCAGGCAGCTTCAAAACCCCGAAAATGATCAACACGAACGACGTCAAAGAGCTCATACATTGCCTGAAATCGCTCAATCCACCATGCATATTTTTGCGCCCCCAT
>CAIRND010000121.1 GCA_903879825.1 uncultured Geobacteraceae bacterium | reverse complement strand
TTGCAAGAGTTATTGACCAGGGGTCAAGACTTTCCGCTGTACGGTTGGCCGGATATCACGCTGCCTGCGATATTGTTGGCTTGGGCAAGTTCAACGAAGACCATTTATACACCAACCTCGACTGGCTTGCCGAGAATCAGGCGACTATTGAAGATCGCCTTTTCAAACAGAGCTTCAGCTCTACCGGATTATATCTCTACGATGTGACAAGCAGCTATCTGGAGGGGACTCAGAATGAACTGGGCGCCTTTGGTTACAACCGAGACAAGAAAAGGGGGAAACTTCAGATCGTCATAGGACTGCTCTGCAATGAGAGTGGCGTCCCGTTATCAATAGAGGTATTTAGCGGCAATACGAATGACACCAAGACGCTGCTCCCTCAGGTTGATAAGATTAAAAACCGCTTCGGCGGTGGAGAAGTCACACTGGTTGGCGATCGTGGCATGATTAAGAACAGCCACCTTGAAGAAATACGGGAGAGTGGACTTCATTACATAACAGCAATAACCAAACCGCAGATAGAAAAGTTATTAAAAGCGGGGGTTCTTCAACTGGAACTTTTCGATACTGAGTTAGCCGAAATAGAAACGGCTGAAGGCGTAAGATATGTAAT
Source organism: uncultured Geobacteraceae bacterium (assembly GCA_903879825.1). Lineage (GTDB taxonomy): Bacteria > Desulfobacterota > Desulfuromonadia > Geobacterales > Pseudopelobacteraceae > JACRCG01. The sequence goes on along the minus strand of CAIRND010000121.1, from coordinate 1,371 downwards.
GAGAAGGAACCCACAGCGGGCGCTGGAAATAGAGACATCCAGACAGGAAAAACTTGGAACTATCAATAACGCCGTAACGAAACAGAATACCTATCTGCAGGAGCATACCAAAGCAAAGGGCGAAGTAGCGTTAAAGAAAATCACGGCGAAAATAGCGCGTCTCCAGACTGCGGAGTGGTTGTCAGCAACGATAGAGAACAGGGTTATCACAATAGTCACAGACGCAGAGGCATTGGCGGCAGAATCAAAGCTTGATGGTTGTTACGCAATAAAGACAGACCTTTCAAAAGAGATGGCCTCTAAAGACACCATCCATACTCGTTACAAAGACCTCACGCATGTTGAGATGGCCTTTCGTACCAGCAAAACGGTAGAGCTGGAAATGCGTCCAATAAATGTGCGTCTTGAATCCCGCACCCGGGGTCATGTATTTGTGGTTATGCTGGCGTACAAAATAGTCCAGGAACTTGCGAAAAGGTGGCGTGCTATAGACCTCACCGTGGAAGAGGGAATAAAAGAGCTCTCAACGCTTTGCTCTATTGAAGTTGAAATGAATGGCTGTGGCAAGATAAACCAGATACCAGAACCGCGTGCGTCGATTAAAAAATTGTTAAAGGCTGCGAATGTACGTTTACCTGACGTCCTGCCGAGTAAGGGGATAATTGTATCCACTAAGAAAAAACTGACAGATAGCCGCTAATATATTGATATCAATTACTAATATAGGCGAGCTTCGCAAATTTTAAAAGGGAACATCCGTTTTAACTACTGGTAGTTATTGTTTAAAGTAGTTATTAGTGTCTTTTTCGCTGAAAAACGGACTCCGCAAACTTGCAACAGAAAACATTGAAAAGAATAATCATTCTGCTGAAAGTTTATTCTCTTTTTGGCATGAAAAGATGAGCCTAATATGACCTCTGAAACCACTGAAACATGAATCTCAGCTTTATAAATGATGTAAATGGTATTATTTTAGCGGCAGGATAATTGAGGAACAGGGCAGGAGCCCCCTCAAATAGCTTGCCGGCTCCACGAGAGTTCTCCTGCCCCTCTACCTTGGGGGTAGGAGAACATGCTATCAAAACTTCTTCATTCAGCCAACCTATTTCACCTTCTTTTTTTCATTGATTCAGAACTTGCCGCCGTCAAGCGTTCGGCTGGTTGCCCCTATTGCGGCGGCCAACTCCATCAGTCGAACTATATGCGTCAGCCCCGTGGCGGTCCCGCGTGGCTACCGGAGGAGTATTGTCTTCGGCGGAGTTTGTGCTGTGGTCGTGATGGTTGTCGCCGCAGGAATATGCCGGAGTCATGTTTGTTTATGGGGCGGCGGGTATACTGGCGTTGTGTTGTGCTGGTTGCCACAGCTCTCAT
>CAIRND010000120.1 GCA_903879825.1 uncultured Geobacteraceae bacterium | reverse complement strand
TGGCTTAATATCAGCCTCAGGGCCACTTATTATTACATCGCCAACTTTCAAATCAACCGGCGCAAGTATATAACGTTTTTCACCATCAGCGTAGTTTAGTAGTGCAATACGTGCACTTCTATTCGGGTCATACTCAATGCTGGCAACAGTGGCTGGAATACTACGTTTGTCACGACGGAAATCGATAATACGATATTTCTGTTTGTGACCACCGCCCTGATGACGAGAGGTAATACGACCATTTGAGTTTCTGCCACCACTTTTTTTAAGAGATACCAGCAAAGACTTTTCAGGAGTTGTTTTAGTTATTTCAGTAAACGCGGAACAAGTTTGATGTCTGCGTCCAGCCGAAGTTGGATTATAGCTTTTGATTGCCATTGTGAACCCCAAACGTATTAGTTAGACTTCAAAGAAATCTATTGATTGCCCTTCCTGGAGAGTGACATATGCCTTTTTCCAGTTGGAACGTTTGCCCAAAGTTTTACCAGAACGCTTAACTTTACCAGCTACAGTTACCGTGCGAACAGCAGCAACTTTAACTTTGAAAAGATTTTCTATAGCCTGTTTTATCTCAATCTTATTTGCTGATTTATCAACTACAATAGCAACTGTATTGTTAGTGTCAGCATTTAATGACGTTTTTTCAGTGACATGCGGTTTTTTGATCACGGAGTAAATATTCATTTTTGCAATACTCCTTCTGTTGATTGCACAGCATCTTGAGTAAATATAATGTGCTTATATTTAAGCATGTCGTGTACATTAAGTGCATCATGTTTCAACATTTTTATATGCGCAACATTACGGGCAGATAAAAATAAGTTGTTATTAAAATCATCCGTCACAATCAAGGATTTGGTAAGGCCGAATGTAGTTAAAAAACCAACAAAATCTCTTGTAGAAATTTTATCAAATTCAATCTTATCAAGAACAGTAATATTATTATTCTGAAGCTTATAAGTCAGGACCGAACAAAGAGCGGCAGCGCGCGCTTTTTTATTCATACTGAGATTATACGTTTTAGGTTGTGGACCAAATGCTACACCACCACCTGGATATTGTGGAGCACGGCTGCAACCTTGTCGTGCATTGCCAGTACCTTTCTGCTTGAATGGCTTTTTACCACCACCACGAACAGCAGAACGGTTCTTAACGGCTACAGTTCCAGCTCTTCGATTTGCAAGCTGAATGCGGAGCGCCTGGTGAATTAGACTTTCTCTTACTTCAACATCAAACACGTCGTCAGATAAGATAACTTCACCGACCTGTTGTTTGCTCATATTATAGACAGCTATTGAAGGCATACACAAACTCCCAAAGTACTAAGCTTTAACACTCTTTTTTATCATTACAATTGAATTTTTATGGCCAGGAACGGCACCCTTTATCAAGAGTAGATTTTCAGCAGCGTCTACACGGACAATCTTGAGTCGCTGAACCGTAACCTTTGCATTTCCCATTTGACCAGGCATTTTTTTATTCTTAAAAACGTGCGATGGTGTAGCAGATGCACCAATGGAACCTGGTGCTCTATGGAAACGTGAACCATGGGATGCACGGCCACCTTTGAAGTTCCAGCGTTTGATAACACCCTGGAAACCTTTACCAATACTCGTGCCAGTAACATCAATCACGTCATCAACAGCAAATTCGTTGACAGTAATCTCATCACCAACAGCCATTGCGTCAGCTTGCTCGTTTCTGAATTCACGTAAATGTCTAAAAACACCATGTCCAGACTTTATACAATGTCCGAGATAAGGTTTATTTACATTAGCAGCTGCAACAGCCTCAAAGCCAACCTGTATAGCTGAATATCCATCAGTTCCAGCCGTTTTTTTCTGAACAACATAACAAGGACCAGCCTGGATTACTGTAACCGGCACTCTTGTTCCGTCTTCAAGAAATATCTGAGTCATGCCCAGTTTTTTTCCGATGATACCTTTCATCATAATCAGTCCTATTCAGTCGTAGTAGCAGTTACAGTTTAATTTCAACATCTACGCCGGCAGATAAATCCAGCTTCATGAGGGCATCAACTGTCTGCTGTGTAGGGTCAAGGATATCAATCAATCTTTTGTGTGTTCTAATTTCAAACTGATCACGAGATTTCTTATCAACATGTGGTCCACGAAGAACACAATATTTATTAATCACTGTCGGCAAAGGGATTGGACCGGCAACACGTGCACCAGTTCTTTTTGCTGTATCGACAATTTCGCCTACAGAAATATCAAGTAATTTATGATCATATGCTTTAAGGCGAATTCTTATCTTCTGGCTCTGCATGATAACCTCGCTACGTAACAGTATTATTCAATTATTGAAGCAACTACACCGGCGCCAACTGTACGACCACCTTCACGAATTGCGAAGCGGAGACCATCATCCATAGCAATCGGAGTAATAAGTTTAATCGTCATGGCTACGTTGTCGCCCGGCATAACCATTTCAATTCCAGCAGGCAGTTCAGCAACACCAGTAACGTCAGTTGTACGGAAGTAAAACTGTGGACGGTAACCATTAAAGAATGGAGTGTGACGTCCGCCTTCTTCTTTGGTCAGAATATAAGATTCAGCTTTAAACTTAGTATGTGGTGTTATTGAACCTGGCTTGGCAAGAACCTGGCCACGCTCAATATCTTCACGCTTAACACCGCGCAACAAAGCGCCGATGTTATCACCTGCACGACCTTCGTCGAGCAGCTTGCGGAACATTTCAACACCAGTTACAGTAGTCTTAATGGTGTTTTTAATGCCAACAACTTCAATCTCTTCGCCGACTTTAACAATACCACGCTCTACTCGACCGGTTGCAACCGTACCACGGCCTGAAATCGAGAAAACATCTTCTACTGGCATCAGAAACGGACGATCGATTGCACGTTCTGGATCAGGGATATAAGAATCTACAGCATCCATAAGACGCTCGATTGATTCTTCGCCAAGGAAACTTTTTTCGCCTTCAAGGGCTTTCAGAGCTGAACCTTTGATGATTGGTGTATCATCACCAGGAAAGTCATAGCTGGAAAGAAGTTCACGAACTTCAAGCTCAACAAGCTCAAGCAATTCTTCATCGTCAACCATGTCAGCTTTGTTCAAATAAACAACCATATAAGGTACGCCGACCTGACGTGCAAGCAGGATGTGCTCACGAGTCTGGGGCATTGGGCCGTCAGCTGCGGAAACAACCAGAATTGCGCCGTCCATCTGTGCAGCACCAGTAATCATGTTTTTAACATAGTCGGCATGGCCGGGGCAATCAACATGAGCATAGTGTCGTTTGTCTGTTTCATATTCTACATGGGCGGTTGCGATGGTAATACCACGCTCGCGCTCTTCAGGAGCGTTATCAATCTGGTCAAATGCTTTGTACTCAGCCTGACCCTTGCCAGCGAGAACTTTAGTGATAGCTGCAGTCAACGTAGTTTTACCGTGGTCGACGTGGCCAATTGTACCAATGTTCACATGAGTCTTATTTCGTAAAAATTTTGCTTTTGCCATGAGAAAGGCCCTCCTGAATTACGGATTTAGAGTTTGTTAACCCTTTACTTTTGCAACTATTTCTTCAGCAACCGATTTAGGTACCGGCTCGTAATGATCAAATGTCATTGCATATGTTGCTCTACCTTGAGTAGCAGAACGTAGGTCTGTGGAGTATCCAAACATTTGAGCAAGAGGTACCATTGATGTGATAACCTGTGCTCCAGCCCTTGAATCCATGCCCATTATTCTACCACGTTTTGAGTTAAGGTCGCCGATGACGTCACCCATGTACTCCTCAGGAACAACTACTTCCACCGACATAATTGGCTCAAGAATAATTGGGCCGGCTTTAGAACAGCCCTCTTTAAAGCCCATCGAACCAGCAATTTTAAATGCCATTTCAGATGAATCGACCTCGTGGTAAGAACCATCAATCAGTGTTACTTTAACATCAACTACCGGGAAGCCGGCAAGTACGCCATTATCGAGTGCTTCCTTGATGCCCTTATCTACAGCTGGTATATATTCACGGGGAACAACGCCGCCTTTGACAGCATCAACAAATTCATAACCTTTGCCAGCTTCCTGCGGCTCAACTTCAAGCCAAACGTGACCATACTGACCACGACCACCAGACTGACGTACAAACTTGCCCTCTACCTTAACCTTCTTGGTAACAGTTTCGCGATAAGCGACCTGTGGCTTACCAACATTCGCTTCTACTTTAAACTCACGCATGAGTCGATCAACAATAATTTCAAGATGTAGCTCGCCCATTCCGGAAATAATTGTCTGACCGGTTTCTTCATCAGTTTTTACACGGAATGAAGGGTCTTCACTTGCAAGTTTCTGTAAACCAAAGCCCAATTTTTCCTGCTCTGCTTTTGTTTTAGGCTCAATTGCAATCGAGATAACCGGATCAGGAAATTCGATTGACTCAAGAATTACCGCTTTATCTTCATCACAGAGTGTATCGCCTGTTGTTGTGTATTTAAGGCCAACAGCTGCGGCAATATCTCCTGCATAAACTTCTTTGACTTCTTCACGCTTGTTTGCGTGCATTTTGAGAATTCGGCCGATACGCTCGCGCTTGCCTTTAGTTGAGTTATATATATACGACCCAGCCTGAACAACACCCGAGTAAACCCGGAAAAACGTTAACTGGCCAACAAACGGGTCAGTCATAATTTTAAAACCAAGCGCTGCAAAAGGCTCAGAATCCGATGCATGACGCTCAACTTCAGTACCTTTATCAGCATCAATACCTTTAATGGCAGGAATATCCATTGGGGAAGGCATATAATCGACAACTGAATCAAGAAGATTCTGTACACCTTTATTCTTAAAAGATGAGCCGCAGATAACCGGACATATTTTAATAGCAATTGTACATGAACGGATTGCTGCTTTTAACTCAGCTTCAGTCAGTGCATCACCGGAAAGATACTTCTCCATGAGTGCATCATCGTGGCTGGATACTTCTTCAATTAGTTTTTCACGATATTCTACTGCTTCATCAAGAAGGTCGGCCGGAATTTCCTCAGTGCGGAATGTTGCTCCGAGAGTTTCGTCGTCCCACAGAATCGCTTTCATTGTTACAAGGTCAATAATGCCCTTAAAATTTTCTTCTTTTCCGATAGGGAGCTGAATTGGGATCGGATTTGCTTTCAATCTGTCTTTGATCATCTGTACGCCGCGGAAAAAATCTGCGCCGACGCGATCCATTTTGTTTACGAAAGCAATACGGGGAACACCATATTTATCAGCCTGGCGCCATACTGTTTCAGACTGGGGCTCAACGCCACCAACTGAGCAAAAAACAGCTACAGCTCCATCAAGAACTCTTAAAGAACGCTCAACTTCGATAGTAAAGTCAACATGACC
>CAIRND010000119.1 GCA_903879825.1 uncultured Geobacteraceae bacterium | reverse complement strand
CACCTACTTATATAGTCTTTGATTTTGATGTGCGTTATAGTAGTAATGAAGACTGCTCATGCGCAGTGGTTTCAGGAACCGATTGTCATCGCCGCTGGCTGTGTCATCACAACAGAAAGGAAAATCAGCTATGAAACAGATCCTGCTGTTCTTTATAACCTGCTCTCTGCTGCTTTCCACGGCAGCCCATGCTGAAAAAATTACCATCGCGGCAGCGGCTGACCTGAAGTTTGCCATGGATGAGATCATCACCGGGTTTAATAAGAGCCACGCCGGCAGTGAAGTGCAGGTCGTGTACGGCTCTTCCGGCAAGTTTCATACTCAGATTCAGCAGGGGGCTCCCTATGACCTGTTCTTTTCCGCGGACATAAGTTTCCCCCGCGAGCTTGTCAAACAAGGTCAGGCTGCTTCTGAAGTCAAGCCCTATGCCGTTGGCCGAATCGTACTGTGGAGCGCTGATAGGGATGCCACAAAAATGACCATGGCCAGCCTTGCCGACTCAAAAATCACAAAGATAGCCATTGCCAACCCGAAACATGCCCCCTACGGCAAACGGGCAGAAGAAGCATTGCGCTCCGCTGGCGTGTGGGACACGCTGCAGCATAAACTGGTATTTGGGGAAAATATCGCCCAGACTGCCCAGTACGTGCAGTCCGGCAATGCCCAGGTGGGGATCATTGCCCTGGCGCTGGCGGTCAATCCGGAGCTGTCAAAGAAGGGCGGTTATTATCTGATCCCGGAGACCATGCACAATCCGCTGGAGCAGGGCTTTATCATCACCGCACGTGGAGCCGGTAAGCCTTTGGCCCGGCAGTTTGCCGATTATATGGGATCAAAGCAGGTACGCGGCATAATGACGAAGTACGGCTTTGTACTGCCGAACGAGAAAGCGGGAAAATAAATCATGTTCCTGACCGATAGCGACCTCCAATCACTCTGGCTCACCATCAAACTGGCGTCTGTTGTCACCGCAATTTTGCTGCTGGTGGGAACCCCCATCGCCTGGTGGCTGGCCCGCAGTCGCTCGCGCCTGAAAGGGGTCCTTGGAGCGGTTGTGGCGCTGCCGCTGGTATTGCCGCCGTCGGTGCTCGGTTTTTATCTGCTGCTGGCTATGGGGCCGAACGGCCCGGTAGGGCATCTGACACGCGCTGTGGGAATCGGCGCCCTGCCGTTTACCTTCTGGGGTCTGGTGGTGGCTTCGGTTTTTTATTCGCTCCCGTTTATGGTGCAACCGCTCCAGAACGCCTTTGAGTCCATTGGTGAGCGGCCATTAGAGGTTGCTGCCACACTGGGGGCTTCACCGCTGGATGCCTTTTTTACGGTGGCGCTGCCACTGGCCCGTCCCGGCTTTTTAACCGCTTCAATCCTGACCTTTGCCCACACGGTGGGTGAATTTGGCGTGGTGTTGATGATCGGTGGCAATATCCCCGGTATTTCCCGTGTCGCCTCGGTGCAGATTTACGATCATGTGGAGGCGTTGGAATACTCCCAGGCCCACCGTATGGCTGCTGTTATGCTGATCTTTTCGTTCGTTGTGCTGCTGGCGCTCTACGCCTGGCGACCCAGCGCCCTGAAAATGACCCGGAGGGATTAACATGCAGCTCACCATGGCTGTTCAAAAAAGTTTTGAGGGTTTCCGTCTGGCGGCTGACGTCACTGTTTCAGGTGACCGGGTCGGTATATTCGGTGCCTCCGGCAGTGGCAAGTCCACCCTTGTCAGTATGCTGGCCGGTTTGCAAAAGCCGGACAGCGGTGAAATAATGTTAAATGGTGACTGTCTCTTCAGCAGCACGAAAGGGATCAACCTTCGGCCCGAGCAGCGGCGCATTGCCATGGTTTTTCAGCAGCACTGCCTGTTCCCGCACTTGAACGTCAGGAACAATCTGCTCTACGGCTATAAACGCTGTCCGGCACAATTCAGAACAATTGACTTTGATACTCTGGTTGCCGTGTTGAAGCTGGACGGTCTGCTGGATCGTGGTGTCACCAACCTGTCGGGTGGTGAAAAACAGCGCGTCGCCCTGGGTCGCGCCATCCTTGCCAACCCCCGGCTGCTGCTGATGGATGAGCCGCTGTCGGCCCTCGATGATTCTCTGCGCTTCCAGATTATTCCTTACTTGAAAAGTGTCAGCGAACAGTTTGGTATTCCGTACCTGTTTATCTCCCATTCACTGGTTGAGATGCGCCTTATGACTGATACAGTCCTGGCCTTTGAAAAAGGTGTCATGGTCGGGCAGACGACCAGTGAACAGTTGGCGAGAAGTCGCATGGGGCAAAGTTCGGTTGGTTATATCAATCTGCTGAAATTGGGGAGTCCAACGCCGAAATCCGGGCTTTTTGCTTATCAATGGGGCGCTTCACAGCTGCTGCTTTCGGGCGGATCAGGCTGCGAAACGTCCATGGCAGAGCTTTCCTCCAAAGACATTATCCTTTTTAAGCAGCACCCGGAAGCCACCAGTGCCCGTAATCTGCTCGAATGCAGCGTCCGTTCACTGTTTAATTCGGGCAATAAAATCGGCATAGAGCTCGACTGCGCCGGCAACACGCTGATTGCCGAGATCGTGCAGGATGCGGTTGATGAATTATGTATTACGGCGGGCAGTACCATTTATGCCGCAATAAAAGCTTCAGCGTTTCGAATGCAGCCTAGGAACCTGTCGGACTGAGGAGAAATCTACTGCAAATTCGCCTGAACGGTTCATATTTTCCCGTTTTCTTGGTCAATAGAACGGCTATTGACCTTTAAAACCGGCAAAATCTGCCCTCGCCCAGTCAAATTTTCGCTACGATTTCCTAAGTCCGACAGATCCCTCGCTGATTAAATTTTCAGCACCTGCCCGCCTTACTAGCGCCCACTCCATCCAAATCCACTCAATTTAGACCGCGTACTATTTATTAATAAAGCCTCAACTCCACGTTATTATAGAGTAAAGTGTTTTTGGCACGGCACGTGCTAAAGTAAAAGCATCATCTGCTACGGATGGATAGAAACGAAGACTGTGAAGATCCAGGCAATGGCGCCTCCAATAAAAATGGGGCGCTTTTTTTTTGCCCCGACCACACCACACATGCTCACGGATTGGTGAGCAAAAGGAGTTTCACATGAGACAGATCGCAATTTACGGTAAAGGCGGCATCGGCAAATCAACAACCACACAGAACACGGTAGCGGGACTCGCCTATCTTGGCAAAAAGGTAATGATCGTCGGCTGCGACCCGAAAGCTGACTCAACCCGCTTGATCCTGCATGCTAAAGTTCAGAACACCGTCATGGATCTTGTACGTGAAAAGGGAACGGTTGAGGATCTGGAGCTTGAAGACGTCATGAAGATCGGTTACGGCAATACCAAATGCGTTGAATCCGGTGGACCTGAACCGGGTGTTGGCTGCGCTGGTCGTGGTGTTATCACCGCCATCAACTTCCTCGAAGAAAACGGCGCCTATACCCCCGATCTCGACTTCGTGTTTTATGATGTTCTGGGTGACGTTGTCTGCGGCGGGTTTGCCATGCCGATCCGCGAAGGCAAAGCTGAAGAGATCTATATCGTCTGCTCCGGTGAAATGATGGCCATGTACGCAGCCAACAACATCGCCAAGGGTATTCTTAAATATGCCT
>CAIRND010000118.1 GCA_903879825.1 uncultured Geobacteraceae bacterium | reverse complement strand
GAAAGACCTGATGGGTAATGACATTCTCAAGAAAGCCGATATTGGTCTTGACTCCGCGCACACGGAATTCCTGCAGAGCTCGGTGCATGATATTGGCTGCTTCAGAGAAAGAGAGTCCCCAGGAACTTACTTTTACCAGCAGTGAATCATAATGAGGCGTGATCTTGGCGCCGGTATAGGCATTGCCGGCGTCGAGACGGATGCCACAACCGGCAGCCGAACGGTAGGTGGTCAGGGTGCCAAAATCAGGGGCAAAATTATTAGCCGGATCTTCCGTAGTTATGCGGCACTGAATGGCGTATCCACGCATATCGATAGCACTCTGCGAGGGGATATTGATCTCGGGATCGGAGAGTTTGTGACCGCAGGCGACCAGAATCTGATTCTGTACCAGGTTGCGGCCGGTGATCATTTCGGTAACGGTGTGCTCAACCTGAATACGAGGATTCATTTCAATAAAATAGTGTTTACCTTCGCCGTCCACGAGAAATTCTATCGTCCCGGCATTGCGGTATTTGACATGTCCGGCGATTTTGAGTGCCGCCGTACAGAGTTCCTCCCGCTGCGCCTGGGTCAGGGAAAGTGACGGAGCAAATTCAACCACTTTCTGATGACGCCGCTGCACCGAACAGTCACGGTCGAAAAAATGGACCAGATTTCCGTAGTTATCACCCATAACCTGAACTTCTATATGTTTCGGGTGAGCCAGATAGCGCTCAAGAAAAACTTCGGCGTTACCAAAAGATGCTTTCGCTTCGCTGCTGGCGGCAACAAGCCCTTCAAGCAACTCTTTTTTGTTGGTCGCCACACGCATGCCGCGACCGCCGCCACCAGCTGACGCCTTAATAATGATCGGATAACCATGCTCTTTGGCAAAAATCAGCGCATCTTCTTCCTTCTCAATAGGAGAATCAGTACCGGGAACCACATTGACACCAGCCGCTATCGCCGCCCGTCTTCCGGAAACCTTATCCCCCAACGAGCGCATCATTTCAGCAGTCGGGCCAATAAAGGTGATGCCGTTAACCCGGCATTCTTCGGCAAACTCGGCGTTCTCGGCAAGGAAACCATAACCAGGATGAATAGCGTCAACATCTGCCTTGAGTGCTAAAGCGATTATCTCATCGATTCCGAGATACGCATCGATCGGCGACTTCCCTTTACCAATCAAATACGCTTCATCAGCCTTATAGCGATGCAGGGAAAGCTTATCCTCTTCTGAATAGAGAGCCACCGTACCAATACCCAACTCTGTACAGGCGCGAAAGATACGGATTGCAATTTCACCCCTGTTGGCCGCCATGACTTTACGAAATCGGTATTTTTCCATGTAGTAATTCTCCTTGGTAAATTTATTTAGCAAAACTAAAATAATTCAGTTATTTTAAATAGTTACGAACGATAGCCCCGGCACTAAAACAGATCGGTCTCGTTTTGTCAATCAGGATTTTCGTCTTGCCGTAAAATGCTGATATGTGATAGATAATCTACAGGTTTATTGATATACGGGAGGCATCACCATGGAGATTAAAATAGTTCCATTACCAGCCGAAAAGATGAAAACAAAAATTTCCGACCAGTCCCAACTGGGCTTTGGCAAATATTTCAGTGACCGGATGCTGATTGTGGAGTGGAAAGCAAACCAGGGGTGGTGTAACGCCCGCATTGAACCCTACGCTCCATTCGTGCTTGACCCTGCCTGCCTCGTTTTTCATTATGCCCAGGAAATTTTCGAGGGGCTGAAGGCCTACAAATGGGATGATGGGCGGGTAGCCCTGTTTCGTCCCGAGATGAATGCCCGGCGCTTTAACCAGTCAGGCGACCGGATCTGTCTGCCAGCAATCCCTGAGGAGCTGTTTTTGAAGGGAATTGAGCAGCTGGTTTCTCTGGAACGCGATTGGATTCCAACCGCAGCCGGCACCTCTCTCTATATTCGCCCGACAATGATTGCAGTGGAACCGGTACTTGGAGTCAAGCCGTCCGAGCACTGTTACTTCTATGTTATTCTTTCGCCGGTGGGTGCCTATTATGCCGCCGGATTCAATCCGATAAACATCATGGTAGAAGATTATTACGTCCGTGCTGTTCCGGGTGGAACCGGTGAGGCTAAAACAGGCGGCAACTATGCCAACTCACTTAAAGCGGGACTTGAAGCGAAGAAAAAAGGATATGATCAGGTACTGTGGCTTGATGGCCGTGAGCGACGTTATATTGAGGAGGTCGGGGCAATGAACATGTTTTTTGCCTACGGAACTCATATCGTTACCGCCCCGTTGACCGGTTCAATTCTGTCAGGCGTAACGCGCGACTCAGTTCTGAAGCTGGCTCCTACTCTTGGCTACACTGTTGAGGAACGGCAGATCGACGTTCATGATCTAATGGCGGATATTCGCTCCGGCAAAGTGACTGAAGCATTCGGCAGCGGCACCGCAGCCGTCATAACCCCGGTAGGAAAGCTCTGCTACAAAGAGGAAAGCCTGCAGTTAACCGGCGGCAAAGTAGGAAAAATCACTCAGAATTTATATGACACCCTCACGGGCATCCAGACCGGTAAACTGAAGGACGAATTTGGCTGGGTCCGTTTTGTGGGGTAAACTTTTTCGGAGGGGCGGGCCTCAGGCCGCGCCCCTAAAACAACTATCATGCCACCAAAAAAAATCACAAAAATCGAAGCCACTTCAAACAAACTCTGTACCTCCTGCCGCCGTACCTGCAAGCAGGCGGCGAATGCCGTCGTTGCTAAATGCCCCCGCTATTACCCCTTTAACCGCACGATGAAAAAGCACGAACATATATGGAAACAACCGGATCTGGGCCTGTAGACCACATGTCAGTTATTCCAACCGTCAACGTAGCGATCTGCAGCGGTTGCGGACGCTGCGTTGCCGCCTGTCCAGAAAAAATAATCACACTGGAAACAGTCCGATTTCACAAAGAGGCTATAATACTGTCCCCGGAGCGATGTAATTTCTGCGGATGTTGTGAAGAAGCGTGTCCGATTGACGCGATCATCAAGGGATAATATACTTATTTTCCCTTGATTTTCCTGAAATGCCTGTGATATAAAATTCCGCTGTTCAATTCACACGCCTCGATAGATCCGGTGGTGTCCCTATTATGAGATGACGGGGATTCGACGGGGCGGAGGAAAAACCAAAGGAGAAGCACATGTCAAGTATCAGTATGAAAGAACTGTTGGAAGCTGGCGTACATTTTGGTCACCAGACGAAACGCTGGAACCCTAAGATGAAACCCTACATTTTTGGGGCACGTAACGGTATTTACATCATCGACCTGCAGAAAACCGTGCGCTACTTCAAAACCGCATATAGCTTTGTTAAAGATGCCGCACAGGATGGCTGCACTGTCCTGTTCGTCGGCACAAAGAAACAGGCTCAGGATTCAGTTGCTGAAGAAGCTGCACGCTGTGGAATGCACTACGTAAACCAGCGCTGGTTAGGTGGCATGCTGACCAACTTTGCCACTGTCAAGCAGAGTATCGATCGCCTCAAAAAGATTGATGCCATGTTCGAAGATGGTACTATCGACGCGTACACAAAAAAAGAGGCATTACAGTTTACTCGCGACCGCGAAAAACTTCAGAAAACTCTTGGCGGCATCAAAACCATGAACAAGCTTCCTGGTGTCATGTTCGTCATCGATCCTAAAAACGAAGAAATCGCTGTTCAGGAAGCCAACAAACTTGGTATTCCAGTTGTAGCTGTTGTCGATACAAATTGCGACCCTGATCCTATTGATTACGTCATTCCAGGTAATGATGATGCAATTCGTGCTATCCGTCTTCTTTCCGCAAAAATGGCTGATGCTGTTCTTGAAGGAATCCAGGCACGCAAAACTGCTCTGCAGACAGATACTGAAGGCACGGTAGAATACGCACCTGAAGAGGTTGCAGAAGAAATCGTAGCCGCATAAATACAAATCATAGATACGTCCTGTTATAACAGGATAGGAGGATAGAATGGCTGTAACAGCTGCACAGATATCTGAATTAAGAAAATCAACCGGTGCCGGAATGCTGGATTGCAAAAAGGCACTTGAGCAAACTGACGGTAACTTTGATCAGGCGGTAGATTTCCTTCGCACGAAGGGCCTTGCTGCGGCATCCAAAAAAGCTGGCCGCGCTGCTACAGAGGGCATGGTTGCTGCGGTAGTATCTGCAGAAGGCGATAAGGGTGTTTTACTTGAGATCAACAGCGAAACAGATTTTGTTGCTAAAAACGAAATTTTCCAGGGCTTTGTAAACGATATTGCTAACCATATCCTTCAGGCCAATCCTGCATCTGTTGAAGAACTTTTCGCTCAGCCATACTGTGGCGACAGCAGCAAGACCATCCAGGTCATGCTGAATGAAGCTATTTCCGTTATCGGCGAAAATATGCAGATCCGCCGCTTCAGCAGCTTTGTGGTTCCTGGTGCTGGTGCAATTGGTTCCTACATCCACGCCGGTGGAAAAATCGGCGTGCTGGTTGAAGCAACCTGCGACAATGCCGCTGCAGCCAAAGACCCCATCTTTGCAACCTTTGTCAGAGATGTCGCCATGCATTCTGCTGCCGCTTCTCCGCTGTACGTTCAGCGCAGTGAGGTCGATGCGGATGTTCTTGATCGCGAAAGAGACATTTATCGCGCCAAGGCCCGTGAAACGGGAAAGCCTGAAAATATCATCGAGAAGATTATCGATGGTCAGGTCAACAAGTTCTATGCTGATATCTGTCTGGTTGAGCAACAGTTTGTCAAAGATACTGACAAGACTATCCAGCAGTTGGCCGCTGAAACCGGCAAAGCACTTGGCACGACAATTACTGTCACCCGTTTTACAAAATATGCCCTGGGTGAGGGTCTTGAAAAGAAAGAATGCGACTTTGCTGCCGAAGTGGCGGCAGCTGCCGGCCTCTAATCATTTCATCGAAGCCGGCCTGAAAATGGCCGGTTTTTTTTTTATTCTTTTCCTGAGTATTTAATTTGCGAATTTCATGACAGTCGAAATCTAAATTCCGGAGGCATACCATGGGCAGAAAATCCTACACCCGAGTCCTTTTAAAATTATCGGGTGAATCACTGGCCGGTTCTCAAGGATACGGCATTGACCCACTGACGCTGAGTACCATTGCCAGCGAAATCAAGGACGTTGTCGACAGCGGAGTGCAATTAGCTCTTGTTATTGGCGGCGGCAACATTTTTCGCGGCCTGGCTGCTTCGTCCAAAGGGATGGAACGCTCAAGTGCCGACTACATGGGAATGTTAGCTACCGTCATCAATTCGCTGGCAATGCAGGACGCTCTCGAAAAGCTGGGTGTCTCGACGCGTGTTCAGACAGCCATTGCCATGCAGGAAGTTGCTGAACCTTATATCCGCCGGCGCGCCATGCGGCACCTTGAAAAAGGGAGAGTGGTTATTTTTGGTGCCGGGACAGGAAACCCCTACTTCACGACCGATACAGCAGCCAGCCTGCGAGCCATGGAAATAAACGCCCAGGTTATCCTCAAAGGGACAAAAGTAGATGGTGTTTATACCGCTGACCCTAAAAAAGATCCTGATGCAGTTAAAATTTCAAAACTATCCTACATTGATGTTCTTAAAAAAGGGTTGCAGGTTATGGATGCCACTGCTATATCGCTCTGCATGGATAACAATCTGCCAATTATTGTTTTTGATCTGACAACCGAAGGTAACATCAAGAAAGTTATCTGTGGTGAAGAGATTGGCACCATCGTACAAGGAGAATAACCATGCCGAGAAATGTGCTTGATGACATGAAGATTCATATGGAAAAAACGGTGGGGGTCCTGAAGAACGAATTTCAGAAGATTCGCACCGGGCGTGCAACCACCGGTATGCTTGATTCCATAACGGTTGATTATTACGGCAATACCTCTCTGTTGAGTCAGGTGGCGACTCTGGCCGTTCCTGAGGCACGTACCGTTACTATCACTCCGTGGGAAGCCAAGATCATCCCGGTCATTGAAAAAGCCATTATGAACGCCAACATTGGCCTGACACCTTCCAATGACGGCAAAACAATTCGCCTCAACCTCCCCCCCCTGACCGAAGAGCGCCGCAAGGATATCGTAAAAGGGCTTAAAAAGAGGGCAGAAGAAGATAAAATAGCGATCAGAAACATCCGCCGAGATGCTATCGACAAACTTAAAAAATTGGAAAAAGATAAAGCCATCACGGAAGACGAGTTAAAAAAGTTAGAAAAAGAGGTTCAGGACGTTACTAAAAGTTTTGAACAAAAAATGGATGAAGCGGTCTCACATAAAGAGAAAGAGGTCCTGGAAGTCTGATGAATGAGCTTGACCCGCAAAGACTTCCGGTTCACCTGGCTGTGATAATGGATGGCAACGGCCGATGGGCGCAACAGCGCATGCTTAAACGCATTATCGGTCATCAGCGTGGTGCAGAAACAGTCAAAATGGTAGTTGAACAGGCATCCCTGCTCGGCATCAAATATCTGACGCTGTTTGCCTTCTCCGCTGAAAACTGGTCACGACCAGCCTTGGAAGTCCGGGCTCTGATGACTTTGCTTAAGAAGTACATCCGCCAGGAAACGGCTCGCATGATGCGGAAAAATATTCGCTATAACGTCATTGGCGACCGCAGCGAACTGCCTGACGATGTTAACGAAACTTTGGATGAGGCTATCCATAAGACCGCTGCTAACACCGGAATGGTTCTGACACTTGCGCTCTCCTACGGGGGACGACAGGAGCTGTGCCGTGCCGCAGCCCGGCTTGCACAGGATGCCGTATCCGGAAAGTTGTCACCTGCTGATATCACCACAGACCTGTTTGAAAGTTATCTGGATACCGGGGGCCTCCCCGATCCGGATTTTCTCATTCGTACCAGTGGCGAGATGCGAATCAGCAACTTTCTGCTGTGGCAACTTGCCTACACAGAGCTTTATTTCACGGACACAAACTGGCCAGATTTCACTATCAATGAACTTCACAAAGCACTGGCAGATTTTCAGTCAAGAGAGCGGCGCTTCGGCATGACCGGCGACCAGATAACCCAAAGGGGTACCCTATTAAACGCCTGATCTCAGCGATCATCCTGTT
>CAIRND010000117.1 GCA_903879825.1 uncultured Geobacteraceae bacterium | reverse complement strand
GTGTCTGTAGTCAAAAAAACACGCTATTCCACACCCTCCTCTATGAGGCTAGGGTATGATTTTATTATACTTTACGCACTGCTGCTTTGTCAAACATTAATAGGAATTAATCATTCTACCAGTATAGCAACCACTATTTCCATAAATACAAAATTGCATTATGGTGTCAGACGTAATAGATCATCGACGAAAGTTGTCGACGAAAGTTGAAGCAATTATGTTTTGTTTTGAGTATAGTGATAGCTAGAAGTATATTTGAGACGATTAGATGCTGTATTTCCTTTGGGGTAACTTTCGGGGTAACTAAGAATATTAATTATATATTATATGTATGATATCGTATTGTTATGATCTATTTTCGAGTCCGGCCTCCGCTACCAAAAAGACTTACTGTAAGCATCCTAACTTGTTTAAATTAGGGTGCTTTTTTGTTGCCTACTACCCTCATTTTAGCTGTCCTCTTTAGCTCTTCTGAAACTTTGCCGGTATCTTTGCCGGTTTCAGGAGAAATCATGAACACACAAAACCTTTACCAGATTAAACCAGCACCCCGACCGGTAAGCTTATGCTTTCAATGTTGGCAGCAATCGGACAGTTTGAGCGAAAAATGATGCTTGAGCGACAGCGGGAAGGGATTACCCTGGCAAAAGCAGACGGACGGTACACAGGCCGAAAATCAGTCGTAATAACCTGAAACCGTATGCGCTCGCTTAATATTTTGCGTTGACAATGTACTAAAGAAAGGTACAATAACTTATGACATGGACAGTTACATACAGCCGCCAAGCCGAGAAACAAAGGGTTGAGCTTCCGGAACGGATCAAGGCAGTTCTTGACGCCCTTATTCTTGAGATCATGTCAAGCGGCCCTGCTCGCATAAATTGGAAAAACTATTCCAAGCTTTCAAATGGCGATC
This sequence comes from uncultured Geobacteraceae bacterium, assembly GCA_903879825.1. Classification (GTDB taxonomy): domain Bacteria; phylum Desulfobacterota; class Desulfuromonadia; order Geobacterales; family Pseudopelobacteraceae; genus JACRCG01. Next base: position 1,083 of record CAIRND010000117.1, on the reverse strand, counting down.
ACCATTGCCACCTGAAAAAAGGGCAACCGACTTATGTTGCAGTGTGGCAGGTAACAGACAAAACAATCAAGCTGGTGGAGGTTACATATGTTGGAACACACGAAAAAGCCCCTTACTGAAAGTATTCAGTTTTATGGTTCCCCTGTGGCAATCAGCCGCTTGCGCAAATATGCACAAACAGCCGGAGCAGTGGAAGCTGGTGACAGCATCCTTGCAACCACAGTATCACCCGAACTCGTGACAAATCCCCGTGGTACGTATCTGAAGGGTATCCGTTATCGCGAAGAGTTGACACAGGATCAGCTTGCCGCAGCAACCGGCATTGCCAGGCGGCACCTTTCCGAGATGGAAAACGGTAAGCGTACCATCGGCAAAGAAAACGCCAAGAAACTGGCAGCCGTGCTTCACGCTGATTACAGGATATTTCTATAGACGTTGTTGTTTTCGCTGGATATCGAAGGCAGCAAGCGGGGTGTGCTCTTTTGACACAAAAACGGAGCCGCAGCAAAAAGGCGGGACAAAGTTGAAACAAATCCGTAACCAAAAATAATATAGGGTAGCTATGGGAGTAACATAAATAATCAAATTACGCACAATCATCATATTTAAGATACTTGCACAATCTGTTTGTCTCCGGCCTCCGGCTACCAAAAACAAAGGTTATAAAGGGTCTGCAGTTTCATTCTGCAGACCCTTTTCGTTTAGTGAAGAGGGTACACCCACCAACGCCCCGTCTCCTCCCCATCAAACAAACAGAGGTACACTCGAACCGAGCCCATGAGCAACACTGGTGAAGGCGTCCCTATTTTCAAGTTTATCTGTACCAAAACGCAGGGCAAACAGCTCCTGGATAGCGGGAATCCGTGAGGTACCCCCGGTCAGGGAGACCGTATCAATCTGCGCCGGCAGCAACCCTGACCGGGCAATAACAGCATCGATACAATCTGCTATCTGCTGGAAATTTTCCGCATTGAGCGACTCAAACTCAGTCGTGCTGATATCCTCGTTGATACAGAGATCACGATCCTCGAAGTAGATAAGGCTCTGTTTCTGGCCTGACAGGTCGCACTTGGCCTTTTCAAT
>CAIRND010000116.1 GCA_903879825.1 uncultured Geobacteraceae bacterium | reverse complement strand
TTAAAGCCTATGTTACCGGAGATATCGGCTGCTATACATTAGGCTTTTTGCCGCCTCTCTCTGCAATGGACACCTGTGTCTGCATGGGGGCCTCGATTGGTATGGCTACCGGCGTAACCAAGGTTGTGTCTGCCGAAGAAAGTAAGAAAGTTGTTGCCGTGATCGGAGATTCGACCTTTTTACATACCGGAATGAATGGCTTGATGGATATGGTCTATAATAATTCTCCCGCCACGGTGATCATTCTTGATAACAGTATTACTGCAATGACCGGACGTCAGGATAATCCGGCAACCGGTTTTACTCTGATGGATGAGCCGTCACATGCTGTTAATATTCCACTGCTCTGCAAAGCGCTCGGAGTGAAAAATATTCGCGTCATTAACCCTCTTGATCTGGACGAAACCAAGCGTGTTATTGCAGAAGAAATGGAGCGCCCGGAAACGTCGGTGATTATCACCAATAAGCCGTGCGTGTTGATCAAGCGCGAGGATGTATTTGAAAAAGGGCCGGTCTACGCAGTTGACGCTGAAAATTGTACCGGTTGTCGTGCCTGTCTGAAGATTGGCTGTCCGGCAATTGAATGGCGTCCAGCAGGGGATGGCAGTAAAAAAGGCAAGGCGGGCATTGATCCGCTGCTCTGTACCGGCTGTGATGTCTGCCGTCAGTTGTGCAAGTTTGCTGCAATCGGGAGTGTGAAATGAGCCGTCAGATAACGAACGTACTACTCGTAGGAGTCGGTGGTCAGGGCATTTTGCTGGCTTCAGAAATACTTTCTGAAGCTGCCATGCTGGCCGGTTTTGACGTTAAAAAGAGTGAAATTCATGGTATGTCCCAGCGTGGTGGCAGCGTGGTGTCCCATGTCCGTTACGGCACGGAAGTCTTTTCTCCGATAGTTCCGGAGGGGGAGGGGGATATTCTGTTCGGTTTTGAATTAATGGAAACTGTTCGTTCTCTTCCGCTGCTGAAGCCGGGCGGCACTGTTGTCGCTAACGATCTGCAAATCTCTCCGCCATCAGTGCTGATGGGGCAGGAAGTTTATCCGCAAGGTCTTACTGAGCGTATCAATTCTATGTTCGCTGATTTTGTCCTGGTTGACGGTCAAAAAATCGCAACTGATGCCGGTAATGTCCGGGCGGCCAACACGGTCCTGCTTGGAGCGGTGTCAAAACGTCTTAGTATTCCAGAAGAATTCTGGCTGCAAGCCCTGGAAAAGATGGTTCCGGTGAAGGCGCTTGAAGTCAACAAACGCGCTTTTCAGATGGGGCGGGAGCTTTAGGAGTCTGTCGAACTCCTAGATAATCACTAAAGAGGTGTCACTGGATGTTTTTCAACGAAGAATTTGAAACTTTGCCGCGCCCGGCTCTTGAAGCTCTACAACTGAAAAGATTGCAGTCAACGCTTGAAAGAGTTTATGCCAACGTACCGTTTTATAAAGCTTCATATGACGCCGCAGGTATTAAACCATCCATTGTAACTTGCCTGGATGATTTACAAAAACTGCCGTTCACCACCAAACAGGATATGCGGGATTCGTATCCCTACGGACTGTTTGCCGTTCCGATGGAAGAGATTGTCCGTATCCATGCCTCAAGTGGCACGACCGGAAAACCAACAGTTGTCGGGTATACCCAGAAAGATATCTCAAACTGGAGCGAGCTTATGGCGCGCTCCTTTGTAGCTGCCGGTGCCCACAAGGGCGACATCATTCATAATGCCTACGGTTATGGACTTTTTACCGGCGGTTTGGGCGCTCACTATGGCGCCGAGCGGCTTGGCGCTTCCGTTATTCCGATATCGGGCGGCAACACAAAACGTCAGATTATGATCATGCAGGATTTTGGCTCAACTGTTCTCACCTGTACCCCCTCATATTCTCTGTTTATGGCTGAAGAGGCACAGGCTGAAGGGGTTGATTTTAAAAAGTTAAAGCTGCGCGTCGGCATTTTCGGAGCTGAACCCTGGTCTGAAGAAATGCGTGGTGAGATAGAGCAAAAACTTAACCTGTCGGCGATCGATATTTATGGACTATCAGAAATCATGGGACCGGGCGTTGCAATCGAATGTATCGAAGCAAAGAAGGGTCTCCATATCTGGGAAGATCACTTTATCCCGGAGATTATAAACCCTGAGACCGGTGAACGCCTGCCGGAAGGGGAACGCGGCGAGCTGGTTATAACCACCATCACCAAACAGGGTATTCCGCTGATCCGTTACCGTACCCGCGATATTACCAGTTTAACCTATGAACCATGCATCTGTGGTCGCACTCATGCCCGTATCACCCGCATGAGCGGTCGTTCTGATGACATGCTGATTATCCGTGGTGTAAATGTATTTCCATCTCAGATCGAGGCTATTCTGGTTGGTATTGAGGGCATTGAACCACATTATATGCTGATTATTGACCGCCAGGGGACGCTTGACACACTGACGGTTCAGGTCGAAGTCAGTGAACATCTGTTCTCGGATGAAATCAAGGTGCTGCAGGCTTTGGCACGTCGTGTTGAAAAATCGATCAAGGACATGCTGGGAGTCACCTGTACCGCCAAACTGGTAGAACCCAAAACCATTCAACGCAGTGAAGGTAAAGCCAAACGGGTAATTGATAATCGGAAATTGTAATCCTCTTTAAAATCACCGTGGATATAAGATGCTGAGATCACAGGAGGTTCATCATGAAAGTTGAACAGATATCCATCTTCATTGAAAACAAGTCTGGTCGCTTGGCTGAAATTACTCGTATTCTTGGCGAAGCCGGTATCAATATCCGGGCGCTTTCACTTGCTGATACCTCTGATTTTGGTATTCTGCGTTTGATCGTCAATGACGGTGCTTCGGCCACTACGGTACTGAAGGAACACGGCTTTACGGTCAATATGACCGAGGTTGTGGCGGTTGAAGTTCCTGATCAACCGGGCGGGTTATCAGCGATTCTTCAGACACTTGACCGTGAAGCGATCAATGTTGAGTATATGTATGCCTATGTGGAACGATGCGGTGGAAATGCGGTCATAATTTTCCGTTTTGACGAAACGGATAAAGCGATC
>CAIRND010000115.1 GCA_903879825.1 uncultured Geobacteraceae bacterium | reverse complement strand
TTTCATGTTGCTGGCCAAATTGCCGTCACTATCAGTGTGTCCTTCGATAACACCGGTGGCATCAGGGAACTCGGTAAGGAAGTCAGCCAGTTTCTTCAACTCATCATGGTAGCGTGGTTTCAGGTCATATTTCTGCGTATCAAACTGAACATTGATGACCGTCTGGGTACAGAGTTTTGGTGCTGACATTGGCTGAGCGACGGCCATAACCGGAGCAGGGGCAGCGATGACGGCGATGCGTGACGCACTCTGTGCCGAGCCGCCGTTACCCTTGCAGACCAGGGTGTAGCCGGTGTTGTCAGTAGGCATTATTACCAGTGAACCCTGCGGTTCAACCGGACCAATGGTAGGCTGAATTTCACAGCCTGTGGCGTTATTGGATGACCAGGTAAGTGTGGCAGTCCCCCCTGCGGTGATTAACTCGGGAACTATCGTCAGTTTGGCGGAAGGTGCCACTGGTGCGGGCTTTGGCGCTGGTTTCGGTGCTGGCGCAGGCATTGGTGCCGGAGCCTGTACAATAACAGGAGCCGGTGCAGCAGCAGGAACTTGTTTGACTATCTGCGGAGGACAGAGAGCCTTCGCCTTGGCGGTTGCCTGTTTTGCCAGAGCGGCACCCTCTTCGGTGTGGCAGGCTCTAAATACATCATAGGCATTTAATTTTGCATCTTCAGCAGCTTTGAATTCAGCCGGGCAGGTTTTGTCTTTTCCGGCCTGACGAGCAGATTCTACCGCCCGGTCAGCCTCTTGCAGTTCATAGCGGATATAGTGGCCCGGAATATCACCGCGCTTTGTATTTACCTCGTAATTGGCACAGCCGAATAACGTTGCCATTGAAGTTGCGGCGACCAGAAGGGAAGTTGTTTTTACTACTTGTGTTAAGGTCATATTGAGCTCCTTTTAAATTGAAGTGAGGAACGTTGCATAATAAATATGCCATCCGGAGAACTTCACTGATAGTGCCGGGAAAAATACTGCAAAGTACCGGTCACTGTCAAGACTAAAATGGTCTTTTTAGAATTTGTGGATTACGTTCCGAAAAGTATGTATCACAGTGTAGCAGGCTTTAACCATATTTCAAGTTTTGCAAGCAAATCGGGGAGCAACAGTGGCTTGGGGAGGTGGTCGTTCATACCGGCAGCGAGGCATCTGTCGCGATCCTGTTTCATGGCATTGCCCGTAAGCGCAATTATCGGGATATCGTGGCGTCTCACGGCGGAAGCAGGATCGCGGATGACGGCGGTGACCTCGTAGCCACTCATGTCAGGCATCATGCAGTCCATCAAAACTAACGCATAGTCGTGTGTCTCAAGTGCGCGCAATGCCATGTTTCCGTCAATCGCCACATCAACCAGATAACCGTGATGTTTCAGTAATTTTGGAACGATCTTCTGCGCCCGGGCGTCGTCCTCCGCCAACAGGATGCGGATGGTGTCAGCAGCCGGCACTGGAAGTGGCAAAAGTACCTGCTCTCCCGCTGAAAGTGTGCTGCACTGGTCTGCTTCTATTGCTGCTGATTTACCCATTACAACGGTAAACCAGAAGGTAGACCCTTCCCCTTCGGTGCTCTCCACACCAATCTCTCCTCCCATCAGTGTGACTAATTGCCTACAGATTGCCAATCCCAAGCCACTGCCGCCATAGGTGCGCGTTGTTGATTCGTCAGCCTGCGTGAAGGTGTCAAATATATGTGTGATTTTGTCCGCCGGTATGCCGATACCGCTGTCATGAACCAGAAAGCGGAGCGTGGTGAAATGTTCATCTTCGCTTTCCGTGCTGATAGTGAGCGAGACCGCCCCTTTACTGGTAAATTTGATGGCGTTGCCGACAAGATTAATGACTATCTGGCGCAGACGGCCTGAATCACCTGTCACGGCTGTTGGCACGCCGGCATCTACGGATGCAGACAGCTTCACCGTTTTTTCGGCCGCCTGAAACTGCATGATGGCGATGGTATCTGAAATCAGCCGCCGCAGGTCGAAGCTGACAGATTCCAATTCCATCTTGTCTGCTTCGATTTTAGAGAGGTCAAGGATGTCGTTAATCAGGCCTATCAGTTCAAAACCTGATTTTTTGGCGATTTCAGTGTACTCGAGCTGCTCTGCCGTCAGCGTGGTCGAAAGCTGAAGCAGTTGGATCATGCCGATGATGCCGTTCATGGGGGTGCGGATCTCATGGCTCATTATTGCCAGAAAATTGCTTTTGGCGGTATTGGCAGCTTCGGCGGCGATTTTTGCCACGTATAAATCAGCTTCCATCCGCTTGTGGCCGGTAATGTCGAAGGATGCACCCAAGACACCGTACACCGTGCCAGTGACATCCCGGAGGGGCACCTTGCAGGTGTCAAACCATGCAGTCGTGTTATCAGCCTGGTGTTGTGTTTCAATAATGTTCAGCTGTGCATCGCCACTTTCCATGACACGTCGATCGTGACTGCGATAATTGGTGGCTTCTGCCTCAGCCCAGGGCAGGTCAAAATCCGATTTTCCCACAATCTCTGCTGCGGTCGTCAGTCCCGCCGCTTCGGCAAAGGCTTTATTACAGCCGAGGTACACTGATTCGGTGTCTTTCCAGAAGACCACACCGGGGAAATGCTCCAGAACGCCTTGCAGCAGCGAAGCGCTGTTTCGGCTCTTCGTTTCGCTCAGGCGAAGCAGTTGTGCACTCTCATACAGCTCTAACGTTCGCTCCTCCACCCGCTGCTCCAACGATTCATTAATCTGCTGAATTTCATAAAATGTTGCGGCAAGGGAATCGGTCATGTCACTGAAATTAGTGATCAGATGATGTACCTCTTTAATTCCGCTTTCAGGCCAGGCGATATCCGTACTTTCTCTCGCCAGCTTCAGTGGGAGCTTATGCGTCAGCGAACGGAGTTGTCCCAGTGCCGTAACCATTGACCGGCTCAAGAATTCGGCCAGTATCAGTGTTGCAACCAGAATGACGAACAGCAGGGCCAGGTTGCCGCTATAGTGGTCAAAGAGTGTTTTCTGAAAATGCTCTACCGGTTGTTCCAGAATCAACTTCCATTCTGAATGCACGCCGATATTTGATTCCGCCACATAGTACGAATCCCCCCAGCGTTTAAGCGTAGGGGCATCGGCGGGAGAGGTGGGCAGCCATTGGCTGACGCCGTTTTTTAACGGAAGAAGTGTGCCCGTGCCGCGCGCAAAGGGAGCCATGATCCTTTGATCGCTGCGATTGGTCATGATGACATTATTGTTTCTATCCAGCAGCGTATAGCGCTCTGTCTTCTGATTAATGATATTATCTAACGCCAGTTTAACTTGATCCAAATTTAGAACGCCAATAGCGAAGCCGTTATATGCTCCCCGGATAACAACCGGTGCAACGACCATTATTCTCGGTTTTGGCACACCAAATTTGCCCATAACCACTTCTGAAAGCATCGGTTTGAGTGTTTTTCTCATCAGCGGAATGTAAGGACGGTCGGCAAAATTAGTGCCGAGAATGCTATGGCCGAGCTCGTCCGTTGATGGGTAGAAAGCGGTAGTGGTTGCCTGATGGTTCAGTAGCCCAATCCGTTCAAAATTGGCATCAGACTTCTGTGCCATTTCCAGAAAAGGCTGCATCTGCCGGGGGGATTGCGACGCGGCCATCTGTGCCAGAACACGGATAGCCGCTGTTCTTCTCTCAACCCAGGTTTCGAGGCGTTGGTCCATGCTCTGACTGTCTTGAGTTAATTCGGTGCGAATACGATGGTCATTTTCGTTATAATCATTTCTGCTTTCAACGGCCAGCATGATCAATGCCGGGCAGAGGACGAAAAAAGCCAGCAGGTTAAACACTATTTCACGGTATGAGGTGAGCGAGGAGCGGGTTTTGAATGCATATCCGCTGTAAACCAGCCGGGCGATAAGGGCGTTGAAAATGCCGTTCATGGCCTGTTTGGACATAATAAACTGCGTATTGTTCGGGGGGAGATGCATGACGACATGAAAAAAAAGATAGACCAGTGGAATGCCGATAATAAGCCAGTAGAGCGTATCGGCCAGCACCATGCCCAATTTGTGGCGAGCCATCAACCAGCCGACCACCGCCACTTCGGCGGTCATAATAATGATGGTGTAGGGATGATTCCAGGCGAAGTAGGTATAAACGGCAATTAAGGCTGCAGCCAAAACACCACGACCACGGCCGAATAGTTGTAAAGCCAGCAAAGCAAAGATACTGCCGAAGAGGAAGTCGATATCAAGGAAAATCGGGAATCTGAAATGGTTGCCAAGCAGGCCGGCGACGACCAGAAAAAGGAAGAGGAGGATGCTGCGTGTGGTGCTTTCGACCTTTGATTCAGACGGTGACAAAAGCATACAGGTCTCCTGTGATGGTGTCCTCATGTTTTCTCGCCGGGTCGCCCTGAAAACAGTTTGGTTACAGTAAACCACAGATTTTTAAAAAAGCAATTATGCGGGAAAAATTGTCACATCCCCGGGCAGTTGAACTGGGTTCGTGCCAAGGCCTTGCACCCAAAAGAGAGGAGGCCTCCTGCCTGGTCGCAGAGAGCGAAGGCAGCGGTCTGCTTCAGGCATTCTGCGACGGTATTGACTACCGGTGCCGGTGGCGGGACTGGCGGTTGCGGGACTTGACGGACTAATTGTACCGGGGCGGGCGGGGGAGTGCGCTGCTGCTCTGCAAGAAGTTTTTGTTCTTTTTTGTGTTTTGCGGTAACGGCCATCATTGCCGTCACAAGTTTTTCGGAAATAGCCATTTTTTTGAGAGCGGCTTTCTCCGCAGAGGAGAATTTTTTGTAGGGGCCTGACGCGACCTGTATCTGGGCAATAATCAGCGCATCTTTATTGCCGTCTTTCACCAGCTGTTCTATGTCGATGATGCGCAATTCTGCCGGTCCGGTAAAGCGTAAGCGCATTTTTACATTTTTGGTTGTCGTCAGCTCTTCCGGATGTCTCACTATATAGGCTTTCAGTCCCGGCAGATCATTCTTTGCAAGGAGTGTTTTAAGATCGTCACCAGACGGTTCATTTTGAGCCGCAGATGGCACAAGCATTTGTTTATAAAACATGGGGTTGTAAGCAGGCTGGGGTGGTTGTGCCGCGCATCCCGATATCAGGCCAACGGTTACCGCAGCAAGGAGTAATACCGAACGTTTTACCATGGTGAATCTCCCTGCGGGGCTATCCTGTCATCGGTGAGGAGGACGCTGAGGATACGTGATGATTACGCGCAAATTTTATACAGTGTTTTATTCTATAAGGCAACAAAACCTTGGCGCTGGGGCGCGCACACGAGACTCGTCGTAACATACGCTAAAACAAGTTTACCGTCTCGGAATACGGGCAGGTCAGCAACAGGTTGAAGCTCTCTTGTACCTGTATCAAGGCAACCGGGTATTACAATCAACCTAGAAAAAGCAGCTGGCCGCAAAAAAGCACAAAAAGCGCAAAGAATACCAGTGAGTTATGTCATACATCGAGATCACCAAACAGGTTAAATACTTACTCAGCATACCATGCCGTTTTTTGTGAATTTTGTGCCTTTTTGTGGCAATGAACTGCCGTATTTACCATCAAACGTCGCTGTTCCCGGTGCGCGCTCCGTTGCCTGACGCATCGACAGACACCATAGAGCTGAGCAGTTGACCAAACTCCATGACTTTGTATGGCTTTGCTATCGCGCCGCTAAACCCGTAGCTGTGGTAGTCAGACATGATCGGATCATTTGAATAGCCGCTTGAAACAATCAGACATGCCTTTGGATTACTGGCAAGAATCTGTACGGCGGCTTCCTTGCCTCCCATGCCGCCTGGTATGGTCAGGTCCATGATAACCGCTGAAAAAGGCGTCCCTGATTCTATTGCCGCGTTATACAACTCTATTGCCTCTCTGCCGTTCTCGCACGTTGCCACCTGATAGCCCAGATGGTGCAGCATTTCAGACGTCATATCCCGGATAATCTCTTCGTCATCCATGACAAGAATGGAGCCGCCCCTCTGTTCTCCCATCGTTTGAGTGACTGAATCCGCCTGATATGCGGAGTATGTTTCACCGAGGGCTGGCAGGTGGATAGTGAAGGTTGTTCCTCTGCCGACGGTTGAGTTTACTCCGATATGTCCGCCATGCCTGCTGACTATCGATTGAGTCGAGGCGAGGCCGAGGCCGTTCCCGGCTGATTTGGTGGTGAAGTAGGGGTCAAAGATGTTTTTCAGGTCACTTTCCGGTATACCGCAGCCGTGATCGGTAAACGTCAGCCGGATATAAGTGCCGGAAGGAAGTGAGAGGATATTGCTGTTCGGAAGGATCGCGTTGTGCGCGGAAATATTCAGCGTTCCGCCCCCCGGCATCGCCTGCGTGGCGTTGATAATAATATTGTGGAACAGCTGACTCATCTGGCCTTCATCTGCCTCGACGGCATAAATTGAATCGGGGATTTCGATGGTCGCCTTGACGTTTGAACCGTGCAGCACCAGTGAAACGGTCTCATGGACAAGGTGCGGGAGTGACATGACTTTCTTCACCGGTTCGCCGCCGCGCGCAAAGGTCAGAAGTTGCCGTGCGAGTTGAGTTGCCCTCACGGATGCTTTTTCTGCTTCAGTCAATGGATTGTGTGATTTGTGTGTGGCATCGAGGAACAGCAGCGCAAAGGAGATATTTCCCATTATTCCGGTCAGGATGTTATTGAAATCGTGGGCAATGCCCCCGGCGAGGAGAGAAAGTGATTCAAACTTTGCTATTTTTAAATGCTCCTTCTCGATATTTATGCGATCAGTGATATCAGTGTGTGTCCCGACCATGCGCATCGGTGCGTTATCTTCACTGCGGCTCACAATCATGCCGCGTCCAAGAATCCATTTGTAACTCTCATTCTTGCATCTCAAGCGATATTCAACGACATAGATATCCGTTTTGCCTTCAAGATATGCCCTCATCCTTCCCGCGACAGCATTCCTGTCTTCGGGATGAATCCGATCAACCCATTCCTGATTGACCGGCAGGATGTCCTCTTCTGAGTAGCCAAGCATCTCTTTCCAGCGTTTGGAATATTTTGCTTCGTCGGTAGCAATATTCCAATCCCAGACACCGTCACCGGAACCTTCAATGGCAAATTTCCAGCGATGCTCGCTTTCGATAAGCGCCTCTTCGGCCCGTTTTCGCTCGGTCAAATCTATATCAAGGCAGAATAGTTCCGTTTTTCGTCCGATTGGATTGACCAGCGCATGACTGGAAAAAACCGGCACACGGGAACCGTTCTTGCGAGTCAGAACCAATTCTCCGGCGGGTATCGGCTCGCCGGTTTCGATCATCTGCTGCATTGCTCCCGTTACCCCTGCGTGCATTTCAGGAGGGATGATTAAATCCAGCAGGTTTGCTCCAGACGCTTCTGCAGCACTATAGCCATAGAGTAACTCTGAAGCCCTGTTCCAGAAAACGACCGTACCGTCAAGCGTATATCCCTGGACAGCAACGCTGGGGATGTTTTCCATCAGGGTGCGGAAACGGGCCTCACTTTCCCGTAACGCTTCATCCGAACGTTTCCAGTCGGTGATGTCACGGGCCACCCCAAAAAGGCCGGTCACGACTCCATCCGCATCAAACACCGGCCCCTTGGTAGATAAAAAAGTCCGTATCCCGTCAGGAGTGGTGAGTTGTTCCTCATACATCTGCGGCGCCGATTGTGCCATCACCCATTGATCCTTTGCCATGAGGACGAGCGCCTCATCACGGGGGAAAAGGTGTGTGTCATCCTGACCAATAATGTCTGTGATCGGTCTCTTGATAAAAGCTGCCACAGCGGAATTGGCCAACAGGTAACGACCGGCACCATCCTTAATATAGACCGCATCAGTCGTTCCCTCGACGACAGCATTCAGTAGTGTCTTCTGCTGTGCCAACATAAGTTGCGACTGGTTGAGTTTCGCTATATTGGCACTGATTCTTTTGCTGTAGCGGGAAATGAGGACATAGAGAAGAGTTGCGGTAAGGGCGATGAACACGAGCCCTTTGTAAATGGAGATACGGGAAATGACCGCTGGATCATGAATGATCATGCCCAGAAAAGAATCTGAAAGGTAGATCCACAGCCCGCCGAACAGGGAATATACTGCGACGATCCGTATTATTTCAATTTGTAATGTTTCCTCACTGCTCTTGGCCATAGATGGTCTCCCGTCCACGTGCGTTCACTACCTGGTTGTTGCTATTTCACACCATTTGCATTCAGAAACTGGCTGAATTTCATGTCTTCGCACTTAATGTGGCCCACAAGCCACGTCTGCAGAAACATCATTACCTCAAGCGTAAGGACCGAACACCCCGCCTTGATTTTATTGTCGTACTCCATTACCTGCTGAGTAAAAACTTCATGTAACACGATGTGGTCGGCGATATCAGGATAGCCGTGCTGCGTCAAAAGCCGCTCTTCGTCAGCGAAATGAACCAAAGTGTAGTCAATCAATTCGGAGAGGATTGTTTCGGTGGTCTCTTTTCCCGTACCCGCTTTCATCGCTTCATACAAATCATTGATCATATCGACCAGCCTTTTGTGCTGCTGATCAAGCTGTTCAACCTTTACACTCAGAGTAGCTTTCCACGTCGTAAACGCCATAAAAACAATGCCCCTGTAAATAAAATATACTTCTTTATACCTATTCAGACCCTAGCGGTGCGGAATGTCTTTTTATAATTTAGATGGCAACTCAGGCTCTGGCTGCTCTTTTTTCGTGGCAGTGCAGACTTTCTCATAGCGGGGAAGAAGACTGACAAATACTTTCGACGTTTCGGTGAATTCGTGTGTGAGCGACGTAGAATATACCCTCGCATATCGGCTGATATCGCTGTTGGTTGAGGCCTCGCGTAATACCGGAGTCACCACTTTTATAAAATGGAGGTTTTTGTTGATCTCCACAATTTTATCGCACGGGAGCTTGCTTGTTGCAAAACCATTACTACTGATCTGCTGTAGTTTTTTGATCTGTTCAGGCGTAAGTCGTTTTCCAAAGAAAATTTTATCCGCATCGGTTATCTGCTTCATGTCCAGCGGTTCCATCGCCAGAACAGTTGTCGATACTATTGCGCTGACAACGGCTGTCTGGGCCGCCAGTGATACTACACTGAATTTAAAATTCACATCCACCTCCGTGCAATCGTAATGCGCAATCCTACCAGAGAGGAACTGTGAGTCAATCACAGAATGGCTGGAATGGGACACAGTTTTTTTTATGTAGTGCAATCAGCGTGTTACCGGGGTCGCTCTGAAGAAAAATATGCCGGGATAATGAAATATTTCGGGGCGATGATATAATGATGGCAGTTAGGAATCACTTCTGCGGCGAAGGAGGTACATAATGCAAAGTTATAACGTGACGTTGGCATCTTCGTTCTGGTTACATGGCCTGAGATGGGTGAAGTTGATGTGTGTCCTGTTGGTGTTTGGCTCGTTCGCGGGATGTGCCGCCACCCGTTCGCCGGTAGCCGGAACCTTTGATCGCGCCACTGAGAAGAATATCGGGGCGGAAAAGGTGAGCGTCCTGTTCCTGTTCCGCCATCTGACACAGGAGCATGGGTTTGATTCCATTCCGAAACTGCAGGCCCATGGCGTTAAGGATTTCGACAATCTTTTCCGGGACTCACTTGTTGAGATAAGCAATATCTCAACATATGTCACTTTCACCGAAGCCCCCACTGACATTAACAGCCCCAAACGTCGCCATGAACTCGACAAACTCAAAGGTGATTATGATTTTACCCTCAAGGTCGATATTTTTGAGGAATCGTCTTTCAAGCAGCAGTGCTTAAGCGGCACCATCAGTCTCCTCAGCCTGACTCTGATACCGATGCCCTACACCTGGGAATACACCATTACTGCCAGCCTCTCTGATAAAAACGGCACGTTGCTCGGTTCCTACCAGCGCAAGGCCAATCTTGATAAATGGATGCAGGCCCTGCTGCTGTTTGCGTATCCGTTTTATCCCATAGAAGGCAAGCGGGAGGAAATCTACGAGACAGCACTTCATGATATTTTCCGCCAGATTGAGACTCAAAAAATATTGAAAAAATGACAGATGGCGGAGACCGGTTGTCATCTGACCGGCTCCGCCATAAACTATTCAGAGCATGTGTTGTCCGGTTTGGTTTTTGCCCTTGCCCCCCTCCTTCATTATAAGGAGGGGCTGGGGGTGGTCTCCTTTGGTTTTCATCAATCTTAAGAATTAAAAAGAGTCAAAACCAGAACCTTACCACCCCCAGCCCCTCCTAAAATAGAGAGGGGGGCTTAAAGCAAAAACCAAACCGGACAACGCTGATTCAGAGCATGTAAATCTTTGTGCGTCAGGGGTGGTGCCACTTACCTCATCATGCCACCGCCCATTACTGATGTTCCTGACTGACTCATCATGCGGCCACGGAATGCGGCAGACATATTGCGGAACGGTCGGTCGGGGGCAATGCCCGGCAGGTTCGTCATCATGGTGTTCATCAGGCTTGACATCCCGGGTTGGGCGTTCGGGCCTTTCACGGATGAAATGTCGCTGAAGATCGCACCCATCATGCCGCGATAGCGATTAACATCTACCGTGGTCTTTGGCCCGGTGGTTCCCAGTACCTGCGACATCTGACTTCCCATAAGGCTGGCCATGTTGCGTGCTGCGGTATGCATGGCCGTGTTATTGGCGGCCATATAGTCAGCCATCAGATCCGTTCCCACGGGCATGCCAAGCTTGACTCTCAGTTCGCTCATAGCCTGCTGCATTGAATCATAGGTCCCCGTCTCCATAAGCTCACGCAATTGGGATGACATCGGACTGATGAAGTTGCTGTTGACCATCCCTGACGTGGCGAAGGCCGGCATACTGAGGACATAGCTGCTCTGCACGGCGGTTCCCGTGTCTAAATCGATGGTCTCCCCTTTGGTCGCAAGCGCCACAATCGGATACTTACCAACATCAGTGCGGGCAACCATCAGGCTATAGCCACCATTTTGATCTGTAGTGGCAAAGGGCTCGCCCGGGTCCAATTGGTAATTACCGTTCATGTCCAGGAACACCGTGGCACCGACCAGATAACCGTCGGCCACCTTTCCCGAAAGTGAAGATGTTGGAGAATTACTGCTGCCGCACGCGGCGATAATACCGATTGCTAACAAACCTGCTACCGAAAATAGTAATCTCATTGTGTCTCCTTTTTCGCCTTAGAATTAATCACGGAACGTGGCGTGACATGAAGCGCACGCCGCTTCAACTTTTTTAAAGGATGCTTTCGCTTCAGTAAAAAGTCCTTTTTTACCAAGTGCCACAGTGGTAACAACTGTTTTTTCAAGTTGTGCCGCCCGAGCAACAAATTTTTCCCGCTGAGCGGTATTTCGATGCGGTACTGACTTTTTCAGGTCGGCAATTGCCCCGGTGATCTTTTCTGCTTCCGTCTCCAGGGCCTTGACATCACCATTTTTCAGGGCCGTTTCCATCGCTGCAGATGCATCAGAAAAGAGCGGCATCATAGTGTGCAATTTCTTCATCTGTGCATCGGTCGGAACCATAGTGCCATGTTTTTCAGTGCCGTGGGCACGGGCAACTCCGTAGCAAGTTAACGAACCAATCACCAGACTGAAGGCTAATACGGTACTCGTAATCTTCATAATTCTTCCCCGATGCTTCATACTTATTTAGTCTGAAAAAGCAGTTTCACGCAACGACGCAGCGGCGCAACGTAAGAAATCAGCAGCTTAAGTCATTATTCAGGTTTACACGATTGGTAATCACTATTTCTTTATAAGCCTCTGTTTTTCGTTGCGTTCGTTGCGGCGTTGCGTGATCAAATGCCGTCAAGGTTTAGGTTTGTCCGGAAACGCTGGATGAGAAACTATCCATACGCTTCATAACTAAAAGCATTTGTCGTGCCAAATACCAATGTGCTGATATTTCGGCGTAAATAAGCTTCATCGTTTTTGTCAGTGGAGAATATTCAACACAACACGTGGCATATTCTTCTATCCGGGGTAACGCACTCACCGCGTATTGACCGCGTATTGTTATACCGTGCGTTCTTCATGCGCCCCGGAGTAAGCACGTGCTGAATTTTTGCCATGCAACAAATTATTGGTATGAATAAAACTGCAATACAGGCTATATTGAGAATAATACTCAACAACCAGCACGTAACAATCAGCAGGGGGCCGGAAGTCCCCAAAAACCCGTTCCATCCGTTTCTGGATATATAAAGGCCCCATACACGTATGAAACTACTAGTGACTATTTGCCTATTCCTGAGTTTAATTCAGCTGACACTTCCGATGTGCCTCGCTGCCGGCAATGATATACGGATTGGTGTTTTGACCACCCGCGGACCGGAAGATACGTTAAAAAGCTGGCAGCAAGTTGCAGATTACCTGAACGTTCATATACCGGAACACCACTTCATTATTATCCCAATCACCTATAAGGAAATGGAGCGGGCGGTTGCAGAGCATCAACTGGAATTTGTCGTGGCTAATCCCGCTCAGTACATCGAGTTTGAGGTGAATTACGGGGCATCGCGCGTCGCTACTCAAATCAATCATGTATTGCAGAGCGAATCTTCACAATTCGGTTCCGTTATATTTACCAAGGCGAATCGACGCGACATAGTGACACTGGCAGACCTTAAGGGTAAATCTTTTGTCGCTGCGAGCAAAACTGCCTTTGCCTCGTGGGTGGTTGCCCGTGAGGAGTTGAAGCGGAACGGGATCTCTGCACGCGATCTTTCTTCCGTTCAATTTACCGGCCTGCCCACTGATGATGTCGTTTTGGCGGTTAAGAACTGCAAGGCAGATGCCGGGGCTGTCCGGACAAGCGTATTGGAACAGATGGCACACGAGGGGACAATTGTTCTTTCAGACTTCCGCGTTATCAACCAGAAACATGAACAGGGATTTCCCTTTCTGCTCAGTTCGGATTTGTACCCTGAGTTCGCCTTTGCCCGGCTTAAAAATACTGATAGGCAACTGGCTAACAAGGTTGCAGCCAATTTGTTGCTGATGCCGCACGATAACCTCGCAAACAGTGAAACCAACCAGATAGGCTGGACCGTACCCGACAATTACGAAAAGGTGCGCACGCTTTTGCAGGATTGGAAGCTGACGCCTTACGAAAATTTCGGCAAGGTAACGTTGAAAGACGCGATCCGGCAGCACTGGGTTACTATTTCTCTGGCACTGGTTGTGTTTATAGCACTTTCTCTCATTACTTTTCTTGGTTTCAACATAAAGAACCGGAAGAAAAAGTTCGATATTCTCCAAGAATCAAAACAAAAACTTGATCTGATTCATGCCATGATTGTGGCGACACCTGATGCCATTTTCATAAAGGACAGTCAAGGCCGCTATGTGTTTGTCAATCCCGAGGCCGCCCGCATTATCGGTAAACCGATAGAGGAAATTATCGGTAAATATGCTTCGGATTTTTTCCCTCTGGAAGCGGCTCAGGCGATGGCAGGTGACGACGGTGCGGTTATGTCCAGTACCCGTTCAAAAACCTATGAGGAACTGCTCGAGTCACAAGAAAAACCGAGGTATATGCTTATTACGAAAGGCCCCATGTACAATGACGAGGGGGAGGTTGACGGGGTTTTTGGCGTCGCCAGGGATATTACCGACCTGAAGCTGTTGCAGATGGAAATCACGGAAAAAGTGGCACAGTTGGAAACGGCCCTTTCCACGGTACGCCAGCTTGAAGGCATCATTCCTATCTGCTCCTACTGTAAAAAAATACGTGATGACGAAAAAAGTTGGCACCAGATGGAACAATATATATCGAGTCACTCTGAGGCGCGTTTCAGCCACGGCATTTGCCCTGATTGCTATGAAAGTGAATTGCGCAAATTTGACGCGGATGATTGAATATCTTCTCACAACATCATTTCCGGTTCTGCCATCAGCAGCCTGTTTTTTGGCGTAATATCCTCCGGAATTAACTGCGTAAACACCCGGTACTTCTGAGAGCGCAACCGGGATACCCTGGCGGCGTCCATTGCCAGTGAACCATCCATCCACCCTTCAAGTCCCCCGAGATCGCCACTTTTAAGGTTATGGCAACAGGGCAATACCGCAACGATTGCCCCGACTTTAACCGCCTTTTCCAGAATCAAATCGGTCAATCCACCGCAGGCATGTGCAGATACGATCAGGTCATTTGGAAGTAACTCCACGTCACTGATATCAGCTTCGACAAATTGAACGCGGTTGTTCAGGCGCGGCCAATCGGCGTTGATAGCCTGTGCAACCGTTGCGGCGCTCTTGGGTATATGTAAATCGACAGCCAGAGCCATGGGGGAGCTGTCATCCAGTAACAGCAGCAGCTGCGCCAGCAGTCCGTGACCACACGCCAGATCAACGACCCTTCTTCCCCTGAAGCGGCGCCGCACCCGGCGGGCAACTTCCCACGCTTCGTACAACTCCTTACGCGGCAGGCATCCGGCACGGCAGACCGCCCGGGCAACGGCGTCAAAAAGGGTGTCACCGCCAAATTTATGGAGATTTTTTTCAGTAAGCCGGTTGCGTGATGAGTGGTCCATGGAGGAAACGGTTCCTTAAGGTCAGTGGAAAATCAGGGTTTTCCACTGACCTAAATATTTTACCCTAAATTCGGCAGTTCATTGCCACAAAGAGGCACAAAAGTCACAAAAAACAGCATATTAAGTTGAGTAGACACTTAACCTGTTTGGCGATCTCGATGCATGTCATCACTCACTGATATACTTTGTGCTTTTTGCGTTTTTTTGCGGCTAACAGCTTTTTCTAGGTTTACTTGATCAGTTTCCCACCGTCTGCCTTTATGAAATCAATCAGTTTCTGGACTTTGGCTGATGGAGCGCCTTTGGTAATAAGGGTGATGAGCCGTGCAACTTCAGGCGTCTCCGGTGAGCGTACCGTCTGATTTACAATCGCCTGCGGACCGATACCGATCGCTTCAGGGTTTGACGCCACATTATGGCGAATGTCTTCAGCGGTGGTTGCTGCAATTACTTCGTCAGTCGGCTTGGCTCCACCCATAATGTTTTTGACAAACATAGAGTTGGTTCCTTGAGTCAGGCCGCCCCATACAACGAGGACCGGCGAGTCTTTGCCGCCCACTTCCTTCCAGTTGGTAATCTTACCGGAAAATATCCCCGTCAGTTGCTCTTTGCTGAGTGTGGCAACAGCATTGTCTTTGTGAACGATGACGATTACCTTATCTTTCCCTATGACGACAGGCTTAAAAAGCGTGGCATCGGCCACAGGCACCGCCTCTTTTTTTAGAAGCGTCATCCAGTCGTCAAAGGAAAGCCCCGCTGCTGCTGCATCAACAGAACCCCGGTCAAGATCGATAAATGCCTGTTTTGGACCACTGGAGATGATTGACAAATCCAGACCGGTAGCCTTTTCAAATGCGGCTTCAACCGGTTTTAATACATTTTCAGTCGGGGCCGCACCCGCCCCGACTTTCAAAACTTCAGCCATTGCTACTGTAGTGCAGAGAGAAAGTACAACCGTGCAGAGAGTGATAAAACGGGTCATTTTGAAACTCCTTTTGTTGGGATGTTTTCTATAATCTGAACCAGCCGACCATCTGCTGCAGGTCGCTGGCCAGGCGGGCAAAATTTTCCGAAGTGCCTTTGATTTCTCCGACTGAAACGGTCAGTTGACGGGTAACATCATTGATGCCGACCATTGTGCGGTTCACATCTTCCGCAGTGGCAGATTGCTCCTCGGTGGCGGTGGCGATGGTCTGTACCATGCCAAATACCTGCTCGACGTGGTTTACAATATCCCCCATTGAGATGAGTGTTCCGTCAATGTGCTGAATAATCCCCTCAATGGCCTGGCGCTCTTTTTTCATGATCAGCACCGACGCATCCACCTCTTCGTGCATATCTTTTACCGTGCGGCTGATTTCGCTGGACGATTCAATGGTACGGTGTGCCAGTTGCCGGACACTGTCAGCCACAACCGCAAAACCACGACCCATCTCACCGGCGCGGGCAGCTTCGATGGAGGCGTTTAACGCCAGCAGGTTGGTCTGGTCGGCAATGTCCCTGATCATATCGACAATATCATTGATCGCTTCGGACTTCGTTCCGAGAGCCTCGGTTTTTTCGGCTGACTGACGTACAATCTCCGCAAAGGCAAATAGTTCCTTCGAGGTGCCTACCAGCGCTTTCTGACCTTCCAGTGCGATCTGTTTCATTCGCCCCGCCGAATCTGAGGTGTTGCACGCGTTCGTGGACACATCCTGAATAGTCTGCACCATTTCAGTCATTGCGGTAACGGTTGACTCAATGCCGTTGGTCTGGTCGTGTGAATTACGTTCCAGTACGCTGGCGGTGGATGCCAGCTGTTGAGAACTGCTGGCAACGGTGCTGGTGGTATCAGTGATGCGTCCCACCATGTCGCGCAGGTTATGTACCATCTTCTCCATGGCGTTCTGCACCTGGCCAAACTCGTCGCTGCTCTTCTTGATATCCTGAATGTGCAGATTTCCTTCGGCAACGCTCTCCGCCACACCCACAAGCGTCGTCAGTGGCCGGATTACTGAGCGGAAACTCCATATCCCGAAAAACGTGCCGATAATTGCCGCCACAGAACCGATGGCAATCAGCAAAATTATACTGTTCTTCACCATGGCGTTAACCGCACCTATGGCCTTTTCCTGTTCACCCTTCGCTGTGCTGACGGTCTCCTTGCCCTTCTGTGCCTGATGGAGAACAACCGTCCGCAGCTTGTCGCCCGCCTTTGCCGCCTGATCGGCAGCAGCCAGATGTTTTTTAAGAGTGTTTATTATGCCGTCGGCGGCATACAGATCGTTGCGGATGCTGTTCAGATTTGCTGCAATGCCCTTGAGAATCGTCAGCTCATTGCGTGCGCCCAGTTTGGCCAGGGCCTTTTCCACCGCACCGGCGTGTACAGTGATTTTGGTAAAGAACCCCCGGATTTCAGGGTCAAGCTTGTCTATCTCGGCGGTGGATGTGAGCGTGAATAAACGATTGGTCTGCCCTTCCACCATCAACCCCAACGCCACCAATTCCGAGTTGTCGAGCAGGATTAAATTGGCGGCACTGGATTGTCCGTAAAGGCTCCCCTGTTTTTGTGATTCAATCTTCACTTTGTCATTCGCCTGTGCGGATTCCTGTTCAAGCGTCAAATAGAGGGCATTGAGCTTTTCTGAGAGATCTTTGCCGGCTTCCGCTGCTTTGGCCCTTGCTTCATCACTCTTTGCAGAAATAGCCGTTGTCTGCAGCTTGATAAACTCTGACAGCTTGTCGAAGATGGCCTTGGTATCTTTCTCGATAGTGGCATTTTCATTATGGTAGTCATTCTTCTCAACGCGTCCCAATGTCGAGTTGACCCTTCCTTTGGCAATAATCACCGCAGTACTTTTTTGAGCATTCTGGGCGGTGACAAAGATCAGTTGAAGATCCTTTACCAGATTGCGCAACTCCTCCACGCTTCGCAGTCGGGCAGAGTAATTGTCGGTTTCTTTGAGCGCAAATGAGAAAGAATTTGATCGTACTGCCTGGATTAAGCGAATCCGCTTGTCCAGATCTTTCAAGTTGGCCGAAGATTCCTTCATTCTGAGGGCAATCCTGCTGTTGGCCTCTGTTGCCGCATTTCCGGTAGAGATTCGTGATGATGCCGCAGTGAAAAGTTCTTCCGCAATCAGGCCTAAATCTTCGGCAGCGCCAATTTTGTTGTCACTCATACTCTCCAGCGCCTGTTGGGCGCTCTTGACCGTGGTCAGAGATTTCTCCGCCTCACCCTTAAAAAGCTTGTATTCTTCAACAGTGCGGGCAGCATTAACCTTCACCAGATCGGTGATGGCACCTTGTAACTCTTTTTGAAATTCTATTGTCCGGATTTGATAGGGGGTGCTTTTTTGGGTCAGGTAGGAGAGTTTGTTCTTGATGAATGTCAGGCCAAAAATACTGGTTATAACGATCGACCAGATAGCAACTGCGCCAATAATCATGTTCAAAATTAGTTTGGTTTTTATTTTCATTCGAACCACCCTGAAAACAGTATGTATGCCGTGTAGTCGGTCGATGTGGGCGGCATGCTAACACAGTTTTATTCGTTTATATAACAAATCTGATAACTGTTTTTGGCTGGGAGCCTGTCGGCGGTGCGGGGTGCGGCGATTTAGCGTTTGCCACGTCAAAGTGGCGGAGCAAATGTTCATTCTTACTTGACCACGTTTCAAGAGTAAGGGAAAGTTGAGTGCACGTTACAAAAATGCATGTATACAATTTTGTAAATAGAGTATTGTCTCAAAAAAACAAATCTCTCATGGAGACATATTATGGCTATTCGCAATAAAATAGGACTGACCTGGAACCTGATAAGCCTTGTCGGAATGATTCTGGCGGTCACCGCTGCTGGTCTCATCATAGTGTTTTCAGCCTTTGAGATGATCAGCGAGGCTGAACATGCCTACCTGGGAATCATGACGTTCTTTCTTTTTCCTGCCATGCTGGTGTTCGGGTTGCTGCTGGTACCGGTCGGGGCGTGGCGGCTGCGTAATCAACGGCGAAAAGCTACCATCGAGGGGATGTTGTCGCTTGAAGAGGCTCTACCGCAGTTCCCGGTTCTGAATCTGAACGATCCAAACAGTCGTCGCATGTCCATATTTTTTGTCATGGCAACCGCCGTATTCGTTACTATTATGGCTATCGCCTCCATCAAGGGCTTTGAATTCACCGAGTCTGTCACCTTTTGTGGAGAGATCTGCCATCCAGTCATGACCCCTGAATTTACCGCCTGGCAAAACTCGCCCCACGCCAAGGTCAAGTGTGTTGAGTGCCACGTCGGAGCCGGTGCCGCCTGGTATGTAAAGGCCAAGATTTCCGGCATGAAGCAGTTGTATGCGGTGTTGTTCCATACCTATCCGGAAACCATCGAAACCCCGATTGATAATCTCAGGCCGGCACGGGAAACCTGCGAACATTGCCACTGGCCCGACAAATTTTCCATTGCCCGCCAGAAAATATTCTACCATTACGCACCCAATGAGGATAACACCCCCCGGAAAATCGATATGCTGATACATATCGGCGGATCGCCGATGGCAGCAACATCAAACGGTATTCACTGGCATATCGGTTCGGAGGTCAGCTTTATTGCGCGGGACCAGAAGCGTACCGACATCCCTTATGTTGCCGTCAAGGACAAGAACGGCAAAGTAACCGAATTCATCGATACTGATAATCCTCTTTCCAAAGATGAAATCGCCAAAGGAAAGATGCGGCTGATGGACTGCACCGACTGTCACAACCGCCCGGCTCATATCTATCACTCGCCAAGTGAGGGCATAGACCTGAATTTCGTTTCAAATCGAATTGACAGGAAACTTCCCTTCATCAAGAAGGTCTCGGTCGAGGTCCTGAACCGGACCTACAAGACAAAGGAAGAGGGCTTGGCTGCCATCGCGAAGGAGATACCGGCCTACTACGCAAAGAATTATCCGGCGTTGGTGAAGGAGAAGGCGGCTGCCATCAGCGCCGCAGTGGTTGTTGTCAAGGATATCTATGAGAAAAACTACTTCCCTGCGATGAATGTCAAATGGAGTACCTACCCGAATAACATCGGCCATTTCTATACACCGGGATGCTTCCGCTGCCATGACGACAAACACAAGTCGGCTGAAGGCAAGTTCATCTCCAAGAGTTGCGAAATCTGCCATGCCGTACTCGGTCAGGTACAAGAAAATATCCCGCCCGGTGCATTGGTTAACCAGTTTGTCCATCCGGTTGATATCGGTGATGAACTCTTTAAATCCAACTGCAGCGACTGCCACTCTGCCGGTGGTCACGATGTCCCCGGTGAAGGGAAACAGCCGTCGGTGAAGTTGCCGGCGAAGGCAGCAGCCGTTGACCAGGCCTCAAACTCAATGAAGGATCAGGAAAAGGCCCGGGCCATGGTAAAACGCGGCGCAGAGTATCTGAAGGCCAACGGCAAGGCAAAAACTCTGGAAGAGATCAGCGATCTTAAAGGACAATTTGTGCAAGGGGAGTTGTACCTGTTTGTCATCGATAAGCAGGGGCGGATGCTTGCTCATGGCGGAAATCCGAAGCTGGTCGGCAAAAGCATGATCGATTTCAAGTCTGCTGACGGGCAGTATATCATCAAGGAATTTATTGCAATCGCCGCGAAGGGCAATGGCTGGCTCTCATATACATGGGTTAATCCGGTAACCAA
>CAIRND010000114.1 GCA_903879825.1 uncultured Geobacteraceae bacterium | reverse complement strand
CTTAAGCAGGCGTCCGGCAAAACCACCGATGGTGATCAGCGGGTTTTTCAGTTCATGAGCCAGGTTAGCCGCCATCTCGCCAATGGCCGCCAGTCGTTCGCCATGAAGGAGGCGCTCCCGGGCATCTTTCAAATTGAGGTGGGCATCTTCGATGCGATTGTACAACATCGAATTTTCAATCGCCATGCCAGCCTGATTAGTAAACAGCTGAAGAAAATGCAGATTTTCACTTGATATTTCGCGACCGGTGTCCGGGTTATCGACAACAATCATACCGATAGTTGTTTCACGCGCGACAAGCGGTACTGCCGCAAATTTTCCGCTGCATAATGGTTTGATAAAACGGCACGGCTTACAGTTAAGGCAACTGACATCATCAGAGCGAGAGAGGCACCGCTCAGAAACAATTTTGTTTATGAGCGGACAGACTCCGTCGATTTCAATTCGAGTCAGACGAACCTGCAAACAGAACTCAGCAGAGCGCTGCCTTGATATTATTTCATCACTTATATCCCATCGACTCCCGAGAGCGTCTTGACCGCCGACAATCTGCAACCCTTCCGACAGCTGACTGGTAACGGCCAGCATCCCTTGAAGGACGTCGGATTTTTCGCTGCGAAGAAACAAAATGGCACGTTCAAAAAGGTTGGATGATGGCGTGGTAATGGCGGTAAGAATAAGGTGAGTCAGCTTATTGAGACGAATGGTGGAAAGCATGGTATTGCTGAACTGATACAAAAGCGTAAGTTCAGACAGACGATGCTCAGTCTTGGAATGTTGTAGGGAATCATGAGTATTCATAACTGATCCTGCGTGGGAGTCAAATTCGACGTTCTTTTTCCTCAGCAGCCATCTTGCAGTCGATACATTGAGTGGTTACCGGTCTCGCTTTGAGTCGCGCCTCACCAATATCCTCACCGCAATCATCACAAACACCGAAATCTTTAGAATCAATACGGTCTAAGGCATCTTTTATTTTATTTATGAGTTTGCGCTCCCGATCCCGGATCCGCAATTCAAAATTGCGATCAGATTCCTGTGTGGCGCGGTCGGTCGGATCAGGAAAACTGAGGGCATCCGTAGTCATCTCTGTAACCGTTTTCCCAGCCTCACCCTGTAACACTCTCATTTCTTCATGCAGTATGCCTTTGAAATAATCCAGTTTTTCCTGTTCCATATCGGACTCCCATTTTAAATAAGTGTGGGATTTTAGTGAGTATGAAGCCACAAGTCCAGAAAAAAAACTTGCGAAGATATCCCATGCGGGTCGATTCCTTTTACAAAACTATTACACTTACATACGCCAACAGCTTGCTATTATGCGGCGATTACATCATTACGCGCAGGGGGAATTATGACGCAGTCGCTGAAAATCGGGAAACATATTGTTCGGTACCCACTTATCCAAGGCGGAATGGGTGTTCGAATATCTGCCGGACGATTGGCCGGACATGTTGCGAAATGCGGTGGTGTCGGGCTGGTAGCGGCTGCCGGTATCGCTCTCAACAGCGGGCTTTATAATGGCAAAAATTTTTTCCAGGCAGAAACAGAAGCTTTTAAAGCCGAGTTGCGCAAGGCTTATGAGATAGCTCCTGATGGAGTTATTGGCGTCAACGTTATGGTTGCCCTCTCCGATTTCGAACCACTTGTCAGAGCGGCAATAGAAGGGGGTGCCAAGGTAATCGTCTGCGGAGCCGGTCTCCCGATGGGTCTGCCGGAATTGACGGCCGACCACCCTGATGTTGCACTTGTACCGATTGTCTCCTCTCTGCGAGCTGCCCAGCTTATTGTTCGCAAGTGGCGTAAAGCGTACCACCGTCTGCCGGATGCGGTAGTGGTGGAAGATCCTGATACCGCTGGCGGGCATCTGGGTGAAAAAATGGAAAATATCGGTACGGGAGAATACGATCAGTATGCAACCGTGCGTGAGATCAAGGCCTTTTTCCGTGACGAGTGCGGGGTCGATATTCCGGTGATTGCCGCAGGAGGCGTCTGGGACCGGGCTGACCTGGAACATGCTCTGGCTGAAGGTGCTGATGGAGTTCAGATGGCCAGCCGCTTTGTTTGCACGGAAGAATGTGACGCCAGCGACGAGTTCAAACAGCGCTACCTCGAATGCAATAAAGAGGACATCGGCCTGATTATGAGCCCGGCAGGACTACCAGGGCGAGCGATCCTCAACAATAAGGACAATATCCGGCAGTACGATCTGGACCACCATACTCCCTGCAGAATGGGCTGTTTGAAAAAATGTTCCTACAAGGAATCTGGTGAACGCTTCTGCATTGTCACCGCCCTTGACCGCGCTCAGCGTGGCGACGTAGAAACCGGACTTGTTTTTTGCGGAACCAATGCCTGGAAAGCCGACCGCATCACAACCGTACAGGCCATTTTTGATGAGCTTTTTGACACAGTTCCGGGCTGATGCCATACCCTCTGATTCGATCGGAGTTGTGTGGGGTTCATGCACATTTAGTTTTGTATGTGTAATTTTTGCTTGACTTGTCAAGTTCATCTATCTATATTCCATAACTCTTTAAAAAATAGAAGCGGATGGAGATGCATATGTACGCAGTTATAAAAACAGGTGGGAAGCAATACAAGGTTTCTGAAGGTGAATTTCTCAAGGTTGAAAAACTTGAGGGTGAGATCGGCGATAGCATAGAATTCGCTGAGATTCTTATGGTGGGTGGAGCTAAGACAGTTGTGGGTACGCCGCTCGTCGCCGGTGCCTCCGTAACAGCCAAAATTGCCGTTCAGGGCAAAGGCAAAAAGGTTCTTGTCTTCAAATCAAAACGCCGTAAAGACTCACGCAAACTGCGCGGTCATCGTCAGCACTTGACCGTACTCAAGATCGAAAAGATTACCGCTTAACCAAAACTGCATAAATATTTTTCCCAGGAGATACGGAAATGGCACATAAGAAAGCTGGTGGTAGTTCAAGAAACGGCCGAGATTCTGGCGGTCAACGCCTCGGATGTAAAAAGTTCGGCGGCGAAAGCGTAAAAGCCGGTAACATTATTTATCGTCAACGCGGCACTCAGATCCACCCCGGCAACAATGTCGGCTGCGGCAAAGATTATACGCTTTTTGCCTTGATCGAAGGCGTTGTAGCTTTTGAGCGTCTTGGTAAGGACCGAAAGAAAGTTTCGGTATATCCTAACTAAAAACTAACTCTTCAACAGGTATTAAAGGCTCAAAAGTTAAATCTTTTGAGCCTTTTTGATTAGCAATTGAGGCCGAGGTTGTATGAAGCATTTGGGCGATATACTGGTTGAAGCCGACATCATAAGCAACAAAACGCTTGAGCGGGCTCTTGCACGGCAGAAATCTGAAAAAAAACGCTTGGGTGCAGTGCTTGAGGAAATGGGGGTCATTACCGAGGAGGAATTGGTAGATGCCCTGTCCACTCAATTCAATTTCAAATCCATCAAAAACTTTGCTACCCGTACCTACCCTCAAGACCTGCTCAACTTTCTGACACCTGATTTGGCGATGGAAAAGCTGGTCTTTCCGCTTAAACAAAAAGATGCCATGCTGGCAGTCGCCATCACTGACCCCTTTGATCTGGAAATGCTGGAATTGCTGGGTCGCACCACCGGACTGCAGGTCGTTCCGGTGCTTGCCACCCGCAAAGAAATCCTGGAAGCCATTTCGATACATTACTTGAAAAGCAGCCTGGCCCATACAGATGCGATTCTGGTGGTGGAGTCATCCATACCGACCGCTACAATAATCCAGATGGCACTTGTCAAAGAAGGATACAAAGTCCTGCTGGCCGTTGACGGTCTGGAAGCGCTCAAAGTGGCCATTGCGGAACGTCCAAGGCTCATCATAACCGATGCCATAATGCCGCGCATGGATGGCTTCGGCCTGCTCCGCGCCATCAAAGCACATCCGATGACCGCCGGTACGCCCGTAATCATGCTCACTTCAAAAGCATCGACTGAAGATGAACAGAAAGCATTGGAGTTTGGTTTCAGCGATTTCATACCCAAACCGGTTCAGCCGTTGCGGGTCGTTTCCCGCGTCAAGCATACCCTTGATATGGCAAAAAAATACCGTCGATAATCTGCAGAACACCAGCCAATTACTGCCTTGCCACAAACACCTTACCCTGCCTTACCACTTTCTTGAATACTTCCCACGTCCTTTCTGGTCGTGCCTGAACTCCCACGGCGGTTGCGGATTTGATTCTCTCCAGAGGCCGGCACGGTGTGATTGAGCTCGTGCTTCACTGTCGATATATCCTGATGCATACGG
>CAIRND010000113.1 GCA_903879825.1 uncultured Geobacteraceae bacterium | reverse complement strand
TGAAACGTTATACGACATATTCCTTTAAACAACTAAGTTCTTTCTGAAAAAAATTTGGAGGGTATTTTTTTTATTTTAAATAGTTTCTTTTCATATCAAGAAAACAAATTTAAATAATATTGCATTATAGATACAAATAATCATATTAAAAACAATCAAATTTATTTTTTTAATTTTTTTTATGAAAATAGCAAAAGGTCAGCAAATAGAATTTTCTAGTGTTCTCTTCGATACATTGTTTGGTCTAATATTGTTTTTTAGTATAGATTCATTTTTGGAAATTCACAACCCACTCCATTTTGTTCTCTACTTATTTACTCTAATTATTTTAATTCATCGACGATTAATATTTAAATCTTGCGATGATGCATTTGACAAAGAAGTTACAGATTCATGACTCGATATAATTATAGGTATTATACAACTGATACTTATAGAATACATAGTCCTGATGGCTCGTTGATTTGATTATATTACAACTACATATTTTTTGATAGCATTGTTTGGTATAGATTTTATACGGACTATTATACCGATGGCGATGGCCTGGTGGATTCGCTTTTGTCTGACCTGGATTTTGTGCCTGGTGTGGCACAGATACTTGTTATAGGTGCCGGTGGAGCCGCACGGGGCGCGATAGCAGCACTATGTCGCTCCGGCGCAAAAAAAATACTGATCTGCAATCGCTCTCTTGATAATGCCCATGCAGTAAAGATAGCTATGAGTGGGCGCTACCCGGATACGTGTATTGACGTGGTTGCCGAAAAAAATATCTGTGCTGAGCACTTTGCTTCCACTTGCTTGCTGCTTAATACTACCTCACTTGGAATGAATGGCGAGAGGATTGGGTATATTTCACTTTCCAAGCTGCCGAAACATGCTAGAGTGTACGATATGGTCTATTCAAACACCGGCACCTCTCTTGTTATGGATGCTGTAGCAACCGATTTGCGAGCGGTTAACGGTGTGGGTATGCTCATCGCGCAGGGTGAACGTGCTTTTGAAATCTGGACAGGACAAAAACCGCTTAAAGGTGTTATGCAGCGGGCTTTAAACAGTATTTGATATCCCTAACTACAACTTGACAATAACCGGTATTCTCCCTAGTATGACGGTCTGGAAAACGTAAACGGAGAAATCATGCAGGTAAACAGACTGGGAGAAATCCTGGTAAAAAACAATCTAATTAACCGTGATCAGCTGGGAAAAGCATTAGAGGAACAAAAGCTCTCCGGTAATCAACTTCGAATTGGTTCAATTCTTATTAGTCAAAAACTTCTTACTGAAGAACAGCTTACCTCATTTTTGTCACAGCAGTACGGCGTGCCGTGTGTCAACCTTGCCGATTATGAAATAGACCCCACCGTTATAAAAATAATTCCATCAGATGTTGCCCAGAAATATCAGCTACTTCCGGTTAACAGAGCTGGTGCCACTCTCATTATTGCCGTAAGCGATCCATCAAACCTGTTTGCCATTGAAGACATCAAGTTTATGACCGGCTACAACATTGAAATAGTTGTCGCGTCAGACAGGGATATTAAAGCTTCAATAGACAAGTATTATGATCAGTCTGCATCGCTGGCAGACGTCATGAGTGACCTGGATGTTGAAGATATGGAAATAGTTGGTGATGAGGAACAGGTGGACCTTGGTTCTCTTGAACGGGCGACCGAAGATGCTCCGGTCGTCAAAATGGTTAATGCCATTTTGCAGGATGCTATTCGTAAAAAAGCCAGCGATATTCATGTGGAACCGTATGAAAAGCTATTCAGAGTACGTTTTCGGATCGATGGTGTTCTCTACGAAGTTATGAGACCGCCGCTTAAACTGAAAAATGCCATTACATCGCGAATTAAAATTATGGCGGAACTTGATATCGCTGAGCGCCGTCTTCCGCAGGACGGGCGTATCAAAATCAAGCTGGGCGGCGGCAAAGATATGGACTTTCGCGTCTCATGCCTCCCGACCCTCTTTGGTGAAAAAATCGTCATGCGTCTTCTCGATAAGGGTAACCTGCAAACGGATTTGACCAAATTGGGGTATGAACCAGAAGCGTTAGCGCATTTTATGCATGAAATACACAAGCCTTTTGGTATGGTGCTGGTTACCGGACCAACCGGAAGTGGCAAAACGGTATCTCTGTATTCAGCCATATCGGAACTTAATAAAGTCTCTGAAAACATTTCTACCGCCGAAGATCCGGTCGAATTCAACTTTGCCGGCATTAATCAGGTTCAGATGCACGAAGACATTGGACTCAATTTTTCAGCTGCGTTGCGTTCCTTTCTGCGTCAGGATCCTGATATCATCATGATTGGAGAAATACGCGATTTTGAAACGGCAGAGATTGCCATCAAGGCCGCTTTAACCGGCCATATGGTCCTTTCAACGTTGCATACCAATGATGCCCCGGCCACGATCAACCGCCTGCTGAATATGGGAATAGAGCCCTTTCTGGTCGCTTCAGCGGTAAATCTGATAACCGCACAGCGTTTGGCCCGTCGTGTCTGTGCTGAGTGCAAACAACCGGAAGAGATCCCGATTCAGGCATTAATCGATGCCGGTGTTTCACCGGATGAAGCACCGTCATTTGTCTGTATGCGCGGCAAAGGGTGTCCCGTCTGCAATAACACCGGGTATAAGGGGCGTGTCGGTTTCTATCAGGTTATGCCGATGCGTGAAGAGATTAAGGAGCTAATTTTAAATGGTGCCAACACGGCTGAGATTAAAAGGGAATCCATGCGGATCGGCATCAAGACAATGCGCCAATCTGGCTTGACAAAACTTAAAGAGGGAGTAACCTCCTTCGAGGAAGTATTGAGAATTACGGTTTCTGACGACTAACTGGGGGTTTCTCGATGCTTAATCTTCATCAGCTTTTAAAAATACTCGTTGAATCTTATGGATCTGATCTTCACATTACTACCAATTCGCCGCCCCAGATGCGTGTTGACGGGCACCTGTTGCCCATGGATTTTCCACCATTGAATCAGGTCGAAACGAAACAACTGTGCTACAGTGTGCTTACCGATGCGCAAAAACACAAGTTTGAGGAAGAGAACGAGTTGGATCTTTCCTTTGGCGTAAAGGGCCTCTCACGTTTCAGAGGAAATGTTTTTATTCAACGTGGCGCCGTTGCGGGTGTTTTCAGGGTTATACCCTATAAGATAATGTCTTTTGATGAACTTAACTTACCACCGATAGTGCCGGAATTGGCTGCACGACCGCGCGGACTTATCCTGGTTACCGGTCCTACCGGAAGCGGTAAGTCAACTACTCTGGCATCAATTGTTGATTACATCAATATCAACAGGCGTGAGCATATAGTCACTATTGAGGATCCTATTGAATATCTCCACCCTCATAAGGGGTGTCTTGTCAATCAACGGGAAGTCGGTGCTGATACCAAAGGCTTTAAGAATGCGCTGAAATATGTACTGAGACAGGATCCCGATGTTGTGCTGGTTGGTGAATTACGTGATCTGGAAACTATTGAGGCAGCACTGACCCTTGCTGAGACCGGTCACCTCTGTCTTGCCACATTGCATACAAACTCATGCGTCCAAACCATAAACCGGATCGTCGACGTTTTTCCGCCCTATCAGCAGACTCAGATCAGAGCGCAGCTTTCTTTTGTATTGGAAGGAGTGTTATCACAAACTCTGATACCTCGAATGGGATCAAAGGGGCGTGCCCTGGCCCTAGAAATTATGGTGCCTAATGCCGCCATCAGAAATCTTATCCGTGAGGACAAGGTTCATCAGATATATTCGCAGATGCAGATTGGGCAGGAAAAATTCGGTATGCAGACGATGAATCAATCACTTTATATTCTCTATCACAAAAGAATGATTTCGCTTGAAGAGGCACTCGGCCGTTCACAAGATCCGGAAGAATTAAAAAAGATGATCAGCAACCCTGCGGCTGGTATGCAGCGCAGTCCTCAAATGCACTGAACTAATGAAGGAGAATCATAATGCCCAAATTTAACTGGGAAGCCCGCACGAGAACCGGCGGTACACAGAAAGGTGTTATCGAGGCGGCAACCGTTGATATTGTTGAAGCCCAGCTAAAAAAATATGGCTTCAGTAATATTTCAATTAAGTCTGATTCCAAGGGCTTGAATTTCAAATTACCATCTTTCGGTGGTGGTAAAAAAATTGATCAAAAAGATCTTGTTATTTTTACCCGTCAGTTTTCAACCATGATTGATTCCGGTTTGCCGTTGGTGCAGTGTCTTGAAATCCTGGCAAGTCAGCAGGAAAACAAGACCTTTCAAGAGATTCTCTACAAAGTAAAGGAAAGCGTTGAAAGCGGTTCAACATTTGCTGATGCGCTGGGTAAACACCCGAAGGCCTTTGACCAGCTGTTCGTGAACCTTGTTGCCGCCGGAGAAATCGGCGGTATTCTGGATATTATTTTGACTCGACTTGCCGCCTACATCGAAAAGTCTATGAAGTTGAAAAAACAGATTAAGGGTGCCATGGTCTACCCGATTACAATTATGTCCATTGCTGTTGTGGTAGTCGGCGTGATTCTGGTTTTTGTTATCCCTACTTTTGCCAAGATGTTTATTGAATTTGGTGGTGAATTACCGGCCCCAACTAAATTTGTCATTGCCCTCAGTAACTTTCTAATCAAATACATAGTCGTTATCATCGGTGGTTTCTATGCGATTATCTGGGGTATAAAAAAATATTATGCAACTCCGGGGGGACAGAAGAATATAGACCGGATGGCCCTCAAAGCCCCTATTGCCGGCCCACTGATCAGAAAGGTTGCTGTTGCTAAATTTACCAGAACACTTGGAACCATGGTCAGTTCTGGTGTGCCGATCATGGATGGCTTGGAAATAGTAGCTAAAACATCCGGAAATAAAATTGTTGAAGAGGCTATATACGCAGTACGTCAGGCTATTTCAGAAGGTAAAACTATGGCTGAACCGCTTGCAGCCTGCGGCGTTTTTCCACCAATGGTTGTTCAGATGATATCTGTCGGTGAAGCGACCGGGGCCATGGATGCCATGTTGAACAAAATTGCAGATTTTTATGATGATGAGGTTGATGATGCTGTCGGCGCTATGACCGCAATGATGGAGCCGTTATTGATGGTTTTCCTTGGAACTACCGTCGGTGGACTGGTTGTTGCCATGTATCTGCCGATCTTTAAGCTGGCGGGGGCCGTTGGCGGTTGATTATGGGTTCTGAACGGAGACTCAGACTCTTCATCTACGCCAGGATAATAGTCTCATTCCTCTTTCTGGCTGCAACACTGCTTCTTGGATATCATGACCCCTCTGTCATAAGCGAACGCTTTCAACCTGGTGTAATCAGATTGATGGCGTTTTCTTTTGTCTTTTCTGTTATTTCACTCCTTTTCCTGAAGAAATTAAGGTTCACTCAGTTTCTAACTAATCTTCAGGTAATCTGGGATTTGTCGTTTGTTACTGTTCTTGTCCTGTTTACCGGTGGCATTCTCAGCCCGTATTCGTTCTTATATTTACTGTCTATTATGACCGCCGGCATGCTTCTCGGGCGTCGCCAGGCGCTCTATACGGCATCACTGTGCGGAATTATTTATGGTGCAATTTTAGATTTTCAGTACTTCGGTATTCTTACTTTTATTGGTTTAAGCCAGGAGGATGCCCATCAATTCGGTGCACTACGCCTTTTTTACACAATTGCTATCAACCTCATTGTCTTTGGCTTAACTGCATTTATTACCGGATTGTTAGCAGAACGCGCCCGAATAAGTGAAGAGGCACTGCAACGCTCATCAATTGATTATTTCGAACTGTCACAATTAAACTCAGCCATTGTTGCCCATAGTGAAAGTGGTTTACTCACAACAACTGTTGCGGGTCGAATCCGGGTATTTAATCCATATGCCGAAGCGATTGTCGGTCTCAGTCAGTCTGATGCCTATGATAAGCCGATTGAAAGTGTGTTCCCCCGCTTGGCCGGCATGCTAAGCCATTCTACGCATCTGGAGTTTGAATATCAAGCCTCGGATGGCACTCTCAGAATTCTGGGATATCATATGTCACCATTCAATGACACTGATGGCATACTGGCCGGGTATATTGTTAACTTCAGGGATATAACCACTATCCGCAGCATGGAAGCGGCACTGAAAAAAACCGATCGTCTGGCTGCGTTGGGTGAACTTTCAGCCCGTATGGCGCATGAAATCCGCAATCCACTTGCAGCGTTATGCGGTTCGGTCCAGTTGTTGTCCAGTGCTGCAGATATCCAGAAACATGATGCTCGACTTTTGGACATTGTCAGTAGAGAGGCTGAGCGTCTTGATAAGCTGATAACAGAATTTTTGAGGTATGCGCGCCCCGCAACACCGCAACTCACAGATGTTGCGCTACATGCGTATATTGAGGAAGACGTTCTCTTTATTACGAAGGATCCACGTTTTAGCTCCATAACAGTGCACAATGATTTATCTCCATTGGTACGCGCCACCGTTGACCCGAACCAACTTCACCAGGTTATTATAAATCTATTGCAAAATGCGGCCGATGCAATGTCGGACGGGGGATCAATCCTGATTGAAAGCAGCACGGCACCGGGTGTTGTCAGAATTAGTATCACTGATAGCGGCCCCGGGATAGCAGAAGAGTCGATACAACATCTTTTTGAACCATTCTGGACAACGAAAACCACAGGGACCGGACTCGGTCTGGCAGTCAGCTATCGTATTATTGAAGCTCACGGTGGAACACTCTCTGTTGAATCCCCACCTGCCGGCGGTTGCAGATTTATCATCACGCTACCGGTGTTTTAATTGATGGCAATCCCATTCTCCTACAGTTATCGCAATCTCTCCACCCGCAGGCTGACAACATTTCTAACCGCTTCCGGCATGGCTCTGGTCGTTTTTGTCTTTGCCTCTATCTTGATGCTCTCAGCCGGTCTGGAAAAAACACTTATTGAAACCGGTTCAGATGACAACGTAATAATCACCCGCAAATCGGCTAATTCTGAGGTGCAAAGCGGAGTCGAACGAATACAGGCGGCGATTGTGGAAAGTCTGCCAGATATTGCAACAGGCAGCCAGGGAGAGATGCTACTGACGAAGGAGTTGGTGGTACTTATCAGTCTCCCGAAAAGGGGGAGTGATAAGCCTGCAAATGTTGTCATTCGCGGTATTCAGCCCACTTCACTGCAACTCAGGCCGCAGGTCGTGTTGCGTGAAGGGCGTATGCCGCGCCCTGGCTCGTCAGAAATCATGGCCGGCAGCAGTATTGCCACCCGCTTTAAAGGTGGCGGTATCGGTGAAACACTCCGATTTGGTATGCGTGACTGGATGGTTGTCGGGACATTTGATGCCGGTGCCACCGGTTTCAGCTCGGAAATATGGGGTGATGCAACTCAGTTGATGCAGGCATTCCGCCGCCCCGTATATTCTTCACTTACCTTTCGACTGCGAGACAGCAATGATTTCTCCGCAGTCAAGGCAAAGCTGGATACTGATCCGAGGCTCACCGTTGATGTGCGCCGTGAAACTCGCTATTACCGCGATCAGTCTGAAGCTATGGCTAAATTTCTCAGGATCTTGGGTTTGTCGTTGACGGTTATCTTTTCTATTGGGGCAATAATCGGTGCGATGATAACCATGTACGCCGCCGTGGCTAACAGGGTAGGAGAGATAGGTACTCTCCGAGCACTCGGCTTTCAACGCTCAAGTGTGCTTGCAGTTTTTTTGCTTGAATCCTTGCTGCTTGGCTTAATTGGCGGTATAACCGGTCTGTTTTTCGCTTCATTCATGCAGCTGATTACGATTTCAACCATGAACTGGCAGACTTTCTCAGAGTTGGCGTTCTCTTTTACGCTTACTTTTGATATCGCCTGGAAATCATTGTTTTTTTCTGTCGCAATGGGATTCATTGGCGGCGTAATTCCCGCCATCAGGGCCAGCAGGTTAAAAATTGTCGATGCACTCCGGGAACATTAATTCGACCAACAATTAAAAAGGAGGGCACCACGTGCTCCGTAAACTGATACTCAACAAAATGCTCATGGTGAGCGTACTGTTTTTAATCTCTCTGGTTCTCTATGGTATGGATTATGCTCTGCTTGGCAGCGTAAAAGAGTTATCCGTTTGGTTCTTGGGAAACCTAGCTTTTTTGCCTATTTATGTAATAATAGTTACACTGATGATTGAACGAGTGGTAAAGGAACGTGACCGTCAGACGGTAATGCGTAAGCTGAATATGGTTATTGGGGTCTTTTTCAGTGAAGTGGGTAATCGGTTACTCAGAGAGCTATCAGCGTATGTTGTTTCCTGCGATGATTTGAAAAGTCATTTACTGATTGACGGCACATGGAAGGAACAGGAATTTTCTTTGGCACTCGAATATCTACGTAAAAGTGACACCAAAATTGAGTCCAGTCGCTGTGAAAAGCTTGGACTGAAGAAATTCCTTGTTGAAAAACGAAGTTTTCTTGTCAGTTTGTTGGAAAACCAGAATCTTCTGGAACATGAAGAGTTTACCGATTTGCTCTGGTCAGTGTTTCATCTTGTTGAGGAACTTGAGGCCAGAGATACATTTGATAACATGCCGCAGAGCGATATAGATCATATCAACGGAGATATTAAGCGGGTATATGGCTATCTCTCCCGCGAATGGGTCATGTACATGCAGCATTTAAAGCACGACTACCCGTATCTTTTCTCCTTGGCAGTCCGTCTCAATCCAATGATCGATTCACCAAATGCGGCGGTGTATTGATCGACACATACATAACGGTACATCCTTTTAAACAAGCACCAATAAAGTAAAACACTCAAAAGAGCCGATTACTTTACGCCACATGAGCGGTGCCGGTCACTAGCAGACCACATGTTGTCTCATCTCTCTCGCGTTCGTCCGCCACCAAATGCAGCGCTCTGAGAAGTGACAAAATCAGTGACGGTTCAACCGGCTTTTCATAATAATGTGAAGCACCAAGAAGAGTCACTGTCCTCTTTAATTCCTCATT
>CAIRND010000112.1 GCA_903879825.1 uncultured Geobacteraceae bacterium | reverse complement strand
GCATGTCATGCAGTACGGCGGTGTCGCGGTTACCGATTTCACCATGATTCGCTCCGGAGCCCTGCATCGCGCCAACGGCGGATATCTGGTGATTGACGCCCGCGAAGTGCTGATAAATCCATTCGTCTGGGATTCATTGAAGCGCTGCATCCGCAATAACGAGATCAAAATTGAAGATGTACTTGAGCAGTATCGTTTCATGACCATGGTTTCACTCAAGCCTGAACCGGTACAGATGCGTGCCAAAATTGTGCTGATCGGCACTCCCTGGATTTATTACCTGCTATTTCACCTTGATCCGGACTATCGTAAATTTTTTAAGGTTAAGGCAGAATTTGACAGCCGTGTGGCTCGAACGCCGGAGATCATGCACGATTATTCGCTGTTTGTTGCCAGCAATTGCCGCGCAGAAGGCTTACTGCCATTTCACAAAAGCGGAGTTGCCGCCCTTCTGGAGCATACCGCACGCATGGCAGACGATCAGTCAAAACTTTCCTCACAGTTTATGGAAATCGCTGACCTTATGCGGGAAATAAGTTTCTGGGTCACGAAAACCGGCCGAACGATAATCGATGGTGATGATGTCCGGGCCGCCATCGAGGAAAGCCTGTACCGGGTCAACCGCATTGAAGAGCGGATGCAGGAACTGTACGATGACGGAACCATCATGGTCGACACCACGGGCGCTGTTGTGGGGCAAATCAACGGGCTATCGGTCATTGGCCTCGGAGATCATACCTTTGGCCGCCCTACGCGCATCACCGCAACTGTGTACACCGGCCAGGACGGAATGATTAACATCGAGCGCGAAGTCAAGTTATCGGGACCAATCCATGACAAGGGCGTCCTGATCCTGACCGGCTACCTCGGTGGTACCTTCGCGAAGGAACACCCGTTATCATTGTCAGCTTCAATCTGTTTTGAGCAGTCCTATGACGGCATTGAAGGAGACAGCGCTTCATCTACCGAACTTTACGCACTCTTGTCTGCTCTTTCGGGAGTCGCCATCAAGCAGGGAATAGCGGTTACCGGCAGTGTCAATCAGCGCGGTATGGTTCAAGCGATCGGTGGCGTCAATCACAAGATTGAAGGTTTTTTTGCAGTGTGCCGGGCCCAAGGATTGAACGGACAGCAGGGAGTCATGATACCGAAATCAAACGAACGCCATCTTATGCTGCATAAAGACGTTATCCAGGCGGTCAATGAGGGGCAATTTCACATCTGGAGCGTAGAGACCATTGAACAGGGCATTGAAATCCTCACCGGTTTCAATGCGGGACATCTCGCCAAAAATGGGAAATATTCAAAAGATTCCATCTACCAACGGGTGGATGCCCGCTTACTAAAAATGGCCGACCGCCTCAATGAGAACAAGAAAAAACCTGCAAAGAAGAAAATTGTTTCCAAAAAAACTAGGGAGCTGTAAATACAGCTGGAAGAGGTACATCATGGGTATACAGTGGAGAGAATCACTGTCGATTGGCGTTGAAGCGATCGACAATCAGCACAAGGAACTTTTGCATCGCTTTGATACGTTGCTGAACGCATGTCAGGCAGGACAGGGGATTGAAGAGTTGAAGAGGTTACAGACGTTTCTTGATGAGTACATACATACTCATTTCAATGATGAAGAGGCGCTTCAGCGACATCACAATTATCCTGGCTATCAGGCTCATCATGCTGAGCACCTCTATTTTATCGACCAGATTAACAAATTGAAGCGGGAAACCCAACAAGAGGGCGTTTCCACTCACCATGTCGTCGAAACCAACAATATGCTCCTCAAATGGCTATTAAACCATATTTCCAAGGTTGATATGCAATTGGGTGCATTCCTCAAATCCGGCACACCCTGACAATCCATATCAGGGCGCATACACATACATCCTGCGCCCTGATATGGATTAACAAACTTCCTTCGACCGCGCTCAGTTACAATCAGATCGCCAGAGACACTCTGACTGACCGCATTCTGAAGCCTGCCCTGAATCAAAACAGACGTCATTTCTCTCAGCCAACTGAATAGCACGAACTAAATCTGATTTTTTCAATTTCCCAATTTTGATATCGTGCTGCTTTGCTATTTCTTTAATTTCATCCAGTTTCATCTCTAATCTCCTCGTATGTTGCGGGTGGTAGGCATTATAAACATCACGCGCTACTTTACCGCACAATTATGTATAGTCAAGACCATGGGCAAAAAAAAGAGGCGGAAAAGAATATTTCCGCCTCAGGCATCATTTGTCATGGCTTAGACTAGACTGTTATCCCAGCAATCTTCTGCAACGCCTCACGGTATTTGTCAGCGGTTTTATCCAGAATTTCCTGCGGCAGCACTGGTGCCGGAGCACATTTGCCCCAGTCAAGGGTTTCCAGGTAATCGCGCAAAAACTGTTTATCAAAGCTCGGTTGCTGACCACCTGGCTGATATGCCTCTTTCAGCCAAAACCGGCTTGAATCTGGGGTCATACACTCGTCAATGATGATCAGTTCGCCCTCATAGATGCCAAATTCAAATTTGGTGTCGGCAATAATAATCCCTTTTTTATCTGCCAGGTCACGCGCACGAGAGTAAATTGCGAGAGTATAATCGCGGGCTTTCTCAGCCAGATCCCGGCCACAAAGTTCAACCATCTTTTCAAAGGTGATCGTTTCATCGTGGGAACCAAGATCAGCTTTGGTAGAAGGTGTGAAGATCGGTTCCGGCAGACGATCTGACTCTTTCAAATCAGCCGGCAACTGAATCCCGCTGATAGAGCCGGTAGCTTTGTAATCCTTCCAGCCCGAGCCGGATACATAGCCACGCACGATACATTCAACCGGCAGCGGAGTTGCTTTTTTGACCAGCATCGACCGACCAGCAAGAATTTCGGCGTATGGCTGACACACAGCCGGAAAGTCGGCCACATCAATAGAAATAATATGGTTAGGAACGATATCTTCCATCAAACGAAACCAGAACGCTGAAATCTGGGTTAACACAAAACCCTTGTCAGGAATCGGTTCATTCATTATGACGTCAAACGCCGAGATTCGATCAGACGTCACCAAAAGCAGGGTTTCGCCAAGATCATAGATATCACGCACCTTACCGCGAGCCATGAGGTTCAAGCCGGGAAAATCGGTCTGCATTACAAGTTTTGACATGTCATATCTCCTATTTATCAGCGATCAGTGTCGGATTAATCTCAATCTTGGCTTTATCACGCAATCCCTTTGTCCATTCGGCTAACGCATCATCCTGCTTCTTAGGGAGCATCTTTTTCTTCAGCTCTTCCTTAGACGCTTCAAACTGCGCTTTTGCCGCTTCCGTACGGCTCTTCACACGCACAGCATACCAGCGGTTACCGACCTTGAACGGCGTGGCAGGGGCCTGAGCAGCGGTAAGTTTGAAAACAGCTTCTACTATTTCAGAAGAGGCGCCGATGGAGGGGATTTCACCTTTGGCTGAGTATCCGAAGTTTCCGGTAGATTGCGTCTTGATAGCAACGGCGGTAGATAACTGTTTCGCGGCATCTTCCGCTTTTTTCTTCGCCAAATCGATCGCTTTTGCGCCCTTTGCCTTTTCTTCAACAGCAGCTTTTATTTCAGCCAGCGCAGGCACTGTCGCGACTTTGCGCTCGTTCGCTTTTAGCAGATAGATGCCCTTTGCGGTTTCAATCGGTCCGCCAAGCTCACCCTGTTTCAATTCAAGCGCTTTTTTGATCACTGCGGTTTCGCCTATCAGAGAAGGTGCAGGTGCATTAGCCGCAAACAGAGACGTATCCTGAACCTTTTGTTTCAACGCACCTGCGATAAGATTCAAATCACCGGATTTGATATTTTTATACAGAGTATCAGCAGCCTGTTCAAACACCAGCTTGGCCGTCTTCTGTTTAACCGCTTCCGCTTTAACTTTTTCTTTTACGTCGGACAAAGGAAGAATGCCGTCCTTTCCCTGCCAACGATCAATGTTCTTCTGATAAAATGTCTGAATTTCCTCTTCCGACACCGATGTTTTAGCCGCCTGCGAGGCTGGATCAATGAGGATATAAGAGAGGGCCACTTTTTCAGCAGTTTTAAAATCATTGGGGTTTTTCTGCAGGTAATCGTTCAGGTCGGCCTCACTCAGCTTCACTTCTGCAGCCACATCAGAAGGGGCATAACCGACATAATCAAGCTCCAGTTTGTCATTTTCCTTTTTATATTGTGCCAGGGCATCCGCATCGGTAACAACAGACTTATCCTTGATTGACTGGCGAACTTTTTTGAGCGTAACCTCTGATTCCTGCCCATCCTCAAAATCCTTCGCGGTCATACGATTTGATTTCAATACCTGCTGGTACTGATCAAAATTGAATTTGCCGTCTTTCTGAAACATCGGCATGGCCTCTATTGAAGCCGATATTTCCTCTTTTGAAACCTTAATGCCGAGCGACTTGGCTTCTTTCATGGCAAGTAAGTTGTCGATCAAACCATCGAGGGCAACTTTTTTCAAACCAAGCATTTTTTCCATCTCAGCGGGGATAGACTGACCATAAATCTGCTGATACATATTTCTGATACGTTGATAAGCGCTCTGGTAATCTTCGAAAGAGATTCGTGTACCGTTTACCTTGGCAGCGTAACCGCCCTTCCCCCCACTTATCCCGTCACTACCCTTTCCCCACACCAGAAAGATAGTGCCGACAAAGGAGAGGACAATGACAACAAAGACAATCTTGATGATAATTGATTCTTTCTGCTTGCGCATGATACTCAGCATGGGTTGATGCTCCTTGGGGGGTAAATGTACGTAAAACGCCGCTAATGGCGGCGGGGAGCGTCATACTACTATACGTACACCCTGATTGCAAGCCCTTGTTTTTAGCGTTCTTACTGTGTCAGCACCGCGATGGAGGAATATATTCTTGAGTTTATGTGGTCATTCAGGTACGATTTTGTATCCAGAAGCGCTGGGTTTATTATCTCAGAATTACGGCAGGGGAGTTATATGAGCACTGAATTTATTCCAAAATGGATCGCGTGGGAAACCACGCAAAAATGCAATATGCACTGTGTACACTGTCGCTGTTCTTCTGATCTGAGCTCTTCAGTGGGTGATTTTACTACTGCCGAAGGAAAGAAACTCCTTGCGGATATTGCAGATTTTTCTAAACCGGTGGTTGTCCTTTCCGGAGGAGAACCATTGCTGCGCCCGGACATTTTTGAACTGGCAGAGTACGGGACATCTCTCGGCCTGCGGATGTGCATGGCAACCAATGGCTCACTGGTAACGGATGAGATCTGTCTTAAAATGAAGCAGGCCGACATAAAAATGGTGTCGCTGTCACTGGATGGTTCCACTGCCGAAGTTCACGATAA
This sequence comes from uncultured Geobacteraceae bacterium, assembly GCA_903879825.1. GTDB lineage: Bacteria > Desulfobacterota > Desulfuromonadia > Geobacterales > Pseudopelobacteraceae > JACRCG01. The sequence goes on along the minus strand of CAIRND010000112.1, from coordinate 1,035 downwards.
TTTCCGACAGTCGCCCGGCTCATTTGAAGGTGTTGCCCGGGCGGCTGAAATATTCAGGAGAAATGGTCAAAAGTTTTTGATAAATTCCTCTTTTACCAAACGTAATCAGTCCGATATTGCTGCTACTTTCAAAACAGCAAAAGGCTTTGGGGCAACGGCCTGGTATATGTTCATGATTGTTCCGACCGGACGCGGCGAAGATATAATGAGCGAATTGATCTCTAAAGAAGATTACGAAGAAATTCTGGACTGGCACTATCAGCAGGAAAAGAACGAAGACGAAATCCTCATGCGACCAACCTGCGCACCGCACTATTACAGAATTGTGCCACAAAAAGCAAAGGCCGAGGGGACCACGTTTGAGCGCCGTTCGCTGACTTTCTCCACCGGAGGCGGCAAAGGATGTATTGCAGCGCAATCAATCTGCTTAATCGACTGTTTTGGCAACGTGAAGCCCTGCTCCTATTTCCACCGGGATGCCGGCAACGTCAAACAGACCCCGTTTCGTGATATCTGGAACAGCTCTGAGCTTTTTAACGACCTGCGTGATTTTAAATCGTACAAAGGGAAATGTGGTCAGTGCGAATATCTCAATGTATGCGGAGGATGCCGTGCCCGAGCAGATGCTGTACACGGAGATTACATGGAAGAAGAACCCTTCTGTAACTATGTTCCGATAAAAATGCAACAAAAAGCATCAGAATAGCAAATAGTGAACTTTAACTGTTGACACTAACAGTTATCCGGGTTATAAAAAAAATCCTTTTTGCCCGGGTAGCTCAGTCGGTAGAGCAGAGGATTGAAAATCCTCGTGTCGGCGGTTCGATTCCGTCCCCGGGCACCATAAATTAAGGCACTTACGTTAAATCGTAGGTGCCTTTTTCTTTTGGTTTAGTCACGTTTTGTCACACCTCTTTTTCGAGCCAATTTCTCCATATTTCAAAGCTAGCTTTTACGGGCCCTGGAGCCGATTGCCATTTTTTTCCCGGCAACCATTTTTTAGAGGTGTTGTCACGGCAGATTGGGATTCTCACT
>CAIRND010000111.1 GCA_903879825.1 uncultured Geobacteraceae bacterium | reverse complement strand
GCCTTTCCCGGTTCAGCCACCGGACCGCTTCCTGAACGATTGGCCGCAGCACTGATGACGGAACTTTCAGGGTCAGCGCTGGTAGTCGATATCCATGCCAGTAACATCTATCTGCGTGAAATCCCCCAGGTACGTATTAATCAGCAATTCAGCAACCTGCTGGTGCCGATTGCCCGCCGTATGAATCTTGATCTGATCTGGCTGCACAGTGCCGCGACGGTGCTTGAAACTACGGTTGCCCACAGCCTCAATAGCTGTGGAACTCCCTGTCTGGTCGCAGAAATGGGGGTCGGCATGCGCATTACTCCCGAATACTGCGATCAGTTGGTCGCCGGCATCCTGGCTGTCTGGAAAGATATCGGCATTCTGGCTGCTGACGTCACCATCCCGGATACGCTGCACACGCCGCTTATTGCCGATGACAGCAATGTTCACTATCTTAACGCCCAGACCTCAGGCATGTTTATTCCAACGGCGTCCCACTGGACCGATGTCCGCCAGGGGGAACTTCTCGGCACGATCGTCTCTCCCTTCCGTGGCGATATCCTCTCCGATGTCCGCTCTCCGGTGGACGGCATCCTCTTTACCCTGCGTGAATATCCGCTCGTCTACGAAGGATCACTGATGGCCCGGGTTATGTCACGCAAAGGGGGTCGGGCATGATCCGTAACCTCCTCTGTATGACCGCTCCGGTACGTGAAGGCTTTGATATCCCGTGCCATGAGATCGGCCCCGCCTCTTCTCATCCTGCCGCTGCTTTTGTTGCGGGGCTGCATGGTGATGAGATCAACGGTGTATTTATCCTGTCCCGTCTGGCCGATTTTCTCAACAGTGTCGAGGCGGGAAAATATCCGGAACTGCGTCTGGTTAAACGGGTGCTGATCATTCCGGCGGTTAATGTGTTGGGAGTCAATCTGCGCACCCGCACCTGGCCTTTCGACAAATCCGATATCAACCGCATGTTCCCCGGCAGTACTAATGGTGAAACCACACAGCGAATCGCCTATGCGGTGCTGGAGGCGACAAAACGCGCTGACTACCGGATTGACATCCACACAGCCAGCACCGACTTTGAAGAAATTCCGCAGGTTCGCCTGCACGGCCCGAGCGAAGCCGAACGGGAAACCGCGCGGATGTTTGGCCTTCCGGCCATTATGGAACGTTCTCTTTCTCCGGTTTTTACCACAACCATGATGCATTCCTGGAAAGTCTGGCCCGGCCAGAGCTTTGTGCTGCGCATTGGCCAGGGGGGGACTGTCCAGCTTAATCACTGCCAGCGGGTGTTCCGTGCCCTGGTATCATTTTTGGGCAGAATCGGGATTCTGGAAGGGGTACAGATAGCTATCGAGGATGAGGAGGTATGCAGTTTTGACAAGCCAAGCGCTTTTCGTGTCTACGCTGAAAAAGCGGGTACCTTTGTCTCTGACCGGCAGGTAGGACGCTGGGTGCGGGCCGGTGAGGAACTGGGCTACATCTATGACAGTTTTGGTGGCAGTGTTATTGAAAAGGTAGTCGCACCGGTGGCAGGATTACTAACCGGCATCCGCCGACATCCGCTGCTGTTCGAAGGAGACCTGATCCTGCGGGTGAATAGAAAAGGCTGACTACGTATGATGCACATATTCCCGTAT
>CAIRND010000110.1 GCA_903879825.1 uncultured Geobacteraceae bacterium | reverse complement strand
TTCTTTTAAGAGAACGGTGATTTCGTCGTACTGCTTGTTCTTCACAAAAATTGAGATGAGGGCGGTACGTGCTTCATTGTCGTCCTTATGGATGGCAATGGCCCGTTTATAATGGCTGAGTGCTTTCTCGTTATCCCCCTTCTGAGCGTACAATGCGGCTATTTCCCGATTGGCATCACCATCATTCGGGCTGTAGGTGAGTACGGAATTGTACGAAGAAATTGCCAGGCTGGCTTCTTTGCTTTTGGCAAATATCCGGGCCAGCTTAAGGTGGATATCCGGGCTAGCGGGACGCAGCTTAAGAAATTCGGAATACTGCTCTACCGCTTCCTGAAAAAGGCCTCGGGAAAAACGGATATCACCCAGTCGTAAATGGGCTTCGGTGCTGGCCGGATTAGCTTTGACCGCACGTTTATATGCGACGACCGCTTCATCAATCAGAGATTTTTTTTCGTAGAGAATCCCCAGATTGAGGTACACGTCACTGTTAGTGCTGTTGCGATGTGCCGCTTCACGATAGGCCTCGATTGACTCTGCATCCTTACCCGCCGCGCGGTAGATGTGACCAAGCTTTTCGTATGAAAGGGTATCTTCAGGATGCTCCTTGATCGCATCTTTGATATTCTGGATTTCTTTCTCCGCTCCACTCACTTCCGGTCGGGCAACCGGTTTCTGAATAACCGGTGTGAGCTTGCTTTTGCCACCCAGCAACGAGTGGTAATCAGCCAGTTTCACATCACCTTTTTTTTCATACAGATCAGCAAGCATCAGATGAATATCGCGATTCTGCGGCGCGGCTATTTCACCCTGTTTGAGCTGTTCGAGTGCCTTGTCCAGGTCACCCCGCTGCACATTGATTGTCGCGATGCCGATATGAGCTTTTGCTGAAGCTGGATCCGCAATCAGAGTTCTGCGGTATTCCTCCAGTACTTTTTCGGGCTGATTTAAGGCGGTATAGATCTCGGCAAGTCCGGCAAATATGGAAGCATCGCCGCTCAGTTCCCGTCCTGCCTCATTGTAATGATGTATCGCCAGATAATAGACTTTTTTATCCGCAAAAATACGTGCGATCGCCTTGTGGTATACGGGATCAGAAATGGAGGAGAGGCCGCGGGTTAATTCAACTGACGCTTCGTCATTCAGGCCTTTGCGGGCATACAGCAATCCAAGGTTACCACGTGCGCGAGCAAAAGAGGGGCTGTACTGCAGCGTACGGAGATACTCTTCAATGGCGCCATCGAAATTACTGATCCGCTCATACTGAAGTGCCTTCACAAAGTGGGCAGCGCCACCATCGGGGCATTGGACTATAATTTTAGCCTCGATCTGACGCATCTGAGCTTCATCACGAACCGTGTGCAAAGTGGCCGCAACTTCAAGCGCATCTTTACATTGATCAGGGTTTATTCCCCAGCTGAATCCGGTCAAAAGCAGTGCTGCACCGAGCAGCAGCGGATATGTTTGCAGGATCTTCATTACGGGTGTTCCTTAAGTGTAGTCAGTAGTGCGGCGGGATTATACACATCATCTGACAATATTTCAATAATTTAGGCTAAGCACTTGATTATTTGCCATAGTCTGTGGATAATGGCGGCACTGATATTTACTGTACCAAGATGCATCGGGAACGCTTTACAACAGCACGGGGATACGATGAACAGAGATCTTGAAATAATGATTATGACCGCCAGCGACTTACCGACTATCCCGGTAGTCGCGACGAAAGTCATGCAGCTTATCGAGAACGAAAGTGCGACGGCAGAAGAGTTAGCCAAAGTAGTCGCCTCTGATCCGGCCGTTGCTGCCCGTGTGCTTAAAATATCAAACTCTTCTTTTTATGGCTGTCAACGCCAGATCCAGACCCTGTCCCATGCAATCGTAGTCCTTGGTTTCGCGACACTGAAGAGCCTGGTCGTCGCGGCATCGGTCAAGCAGGTCTATCAACCCTACGGCCTTACGGAAAAAATGTTGTGGGAGCACTCCTTCGGGGCCGGCCTGGCATCCCGCATTATTGCCAAGGAGTCCCGTCTGGTAAGTGAAGAAGAAGCTTTTTTAGGGGGGCTTTTCCACGATATCGGCAAGATAATTATGAATACCATGAACAGCACCCAGTTTCAGGATGTCATGCAGCGCTGTTACAATGACGGGCTTACCTTTGAGGAGGCCGAGCGGCAGGTGTATTCGTATACCCATTCGGAAGTTGGCGGACTGGTTATCAAAAAATGGAACTTTCCCGGCATACTGATGCACGCGGTACTGAACCACCATACGTTTGATTTTGCTCCGGACGAGGATTCCTACCAGGTCAGCCTGACCTGTGTCGTCGGACTTGCCAATCTTTTTTGCCACAAAGCGGGAATCGGCATCCGCGAACCGGATGATGAGCTTGATCTTCTGCAATCAGTGCCGGCGCAGATATTGGGTTTGAATGAACAGCGCATGAACGCTCTTCTGGAACAATTTGTGGAGGCCTACGAACGGGACAAAAGTTTTTTCAATTGATTTAAAACAAACACTCTATCTCCTCCACCTTCTACCCCAGCAGATCTCTCAGATAATCCAGAATACCTTTCTTTGTTTTACCTTTGGCACGATCCCGGGCATCCTGGGATATGTCAATCTGGTCGTTCAGCGGTGCGGCCGCTTCTTTTTTTTTGTGATGGCCGGAAAAACTACCACCGCTGTAACTCCCCCCCGATGAAGCCCCCTCTGAACCGCTAATTCCCTTGACTGAATCCGTCATAGTCACACTCCGGCGTCCCTGTGAAGATGAAAATTGATTTTATTACTCTGAAATAGTATCATCCCTCGCTCATATTTTCAAATAAGGATACTCAGCGCAATGATTCGCACAATTCTCACGTACCCGAACTCCGAACTCAAAAAGAAATCCGCCCCGGTAACAATTATTACCGACTCAATCCGGCAGCTCGTCCAGGATATGAGCGAGACCATGTACGATGCTCCGGGGATCGGTTTGGCCGCCCCCCAGATTGGCATTCATCAGCGAGTCATAATCATTGATATATCGGGCAAGAATGAACCACCCGACCTGATTGTCGCCATTAATCCGATTATTGTCCACGC
>CAIRND010000109.1 GCA_903879825.1 uncultured Geobacteraceae bacterium | reverse complement strand
GCTCCAGCTGGACAGCAAAGCACCAACCACCAGCTTTGAAGATTTTGCCAACGGCGAGAATCGCTATAAAGTGTTGAAGAAGATCAACCCGGAGACGGCGGCCCTGCTGATGAAGAAGGCCAGTGACTGGACCGCCAGTCGTTTCGAATATTATCAGAAGCTGGCAGCACTCAATTACGATAAGTAGGATAGACCTGTTACCGTTCCACCAGCCCCCTCCTTTTCAAGGAGGGGGCTTTATTTTACCCGCCTCATGTTTTACAGAACAGCGATCAGACATGACGACCAACTATGTACAAACAGCGTGAAATATGCTAATTCGTACGGTGTCACAGGCGTTTTCAATCTAACCAATCACAAGGAAATATCGCATGGCCAACATGACACCTGCTGAACAATCCGGTATTAAAGCGTGGCTCGGCAAAGACGCAATGGCATCCGTCGTCGTCTTTCTGGTCGCGCTGCCGCTCTGCATGGGCGTTTCCATCGCCTCGGGAGTTCCCCCCACATCGGGTCTGATTACAGGAATCATTGGTGGTCTGATAGTCGGTTTTTTTGCCGGTTCACCATTTCAGGTGAGTGGCCCTGCCGCCGGCCTTACGGTACTGGTATGGCAACTGGTGCAGCAGCATGGCCTGCCGATGCTGGGAGTGATCGTGTTGATGGCAGGACTGTTCCAGCTTGCGGCCGGACTGCTCAAACTGGGTCAATGGTTCCGTGCGGTGTCACCCGCGGTTATTCATGGCATGCTGGCCGGCATCGGCCTGCTGATCCTGACGGCGCAATTTCACGTCATGCTCGACGGCAAACCGATCGGCAAGGGGATTGATAACCTGCTGGCTATCCCGGATGCGCTGAACCGCGCATTTACCGACGGCGGAGCTCCACTTCACGCCTTATACATCGGTATCCTGAGTATTGCGATGATGGCCTTGTGGGGTGCGTACGCACCAAAAAAACTCAAGGTATTACCTGCACCGCTGATTGCCGTTGTCGTTGCGGTGATTGCATCGGCATATTTCAAACTCAAGATCAACTACGTTATTGTCCCGGACAATATCTGGTCGGTGATTCAGTACCCGACATTCGACAATCTTAAACACGGGTTCGAAACACCGATTCTTATTGCCGCTGTTTCCGTGGCTTTTATTGCCAGTGCAGAAACGTTGCTCTGCGCCAGTGCGGTTGATCAGATGCATCAGGGAGAGCGTACAAAGTATGACAAGGAACTGACGGCACAGGGAATTGGCAATGCAATCTGCGGTCTATTGGGTGTCCTGCCTATGACCGGCGTTATCGTTCGCTCCAGTGCCAACATCGAAGCGGGTGCAAAGACCCGCGCGTCAGCGATCTTTCACGGGGTGTGGTTGCTGCTGTTTGCAGCCGTACTGCCATTCACACTGCGCTATATTCCCGTTTCCTGCCTGGCAGCCGTGCTGGTGTTTACCGGCTATAAGCTGGCGTATCCGAAAGCGGTGCCAAAACTGCTCGAATTCGGCAAGAGCGAAGTGGCTATTTACGCAGTGACTATTGCGGTGATAGTTGGTGCCGACCTGCTCAAGGGTGTGGTCCTGGGACTGCTGCTATCGCTGTTCAAACTGCTCTATGTGTTCTCCCAACTCGACATTGAATACAGAGAGGATATCGCCAAGAACTCTGTGCACCTGCGACTGACCGGCTCCGCCACCTTGATTCGCCTGCCGATGTTGGCTTCGGCATTGGAACAGGTTCGGCCCGGGACAGATGTTCATGTGCACCTTGATAAACTTGAGTATATTGATCACGCCTGTTTTGATCTGCTCGCAAACTGGGAAAAGCAGCACCAAACCACCACTGGTTCCCTGGCAATCGAGTGGGACGAACTCTCCCGGAAATTCCACCAGCGTCGCAGCGGCGCTCAAAAGAAAGCCATAAAAATAAAAAGCGCTGGTTTAAAATCTGCACGGAGAAGTAAATCATAAGCAGAGTAAAATCGTTTCAGGGCGAGGCCTATTTATGCTGACCATGCAGACCGATAAGAGCATACCGGAACAGGAGGGGTACCATCCTCTCAGGTCGTTGCTCGGCGTACCGATAGAAACAGAACGCTTCATGTCGTGTGCCATCAAAATTTCGACGGCACTGTCGAATCTGCACTACCGCGACATCATTCACAAAAACATATCTCCGGACAGTATTCTGATTAATTCAGAGAGCGGCGATCTCCTCATCAGCGACTCTTCACTTTCCTCTCTCCAGCCAAACGGGCAGTCAAACCTGAATCGTGGGCACCTGCTCGACACAATGTTTGCCTACATGTCTCCTGAACAAACCGGCCGCATGAACCGGATTATCGACCATCGCAGCGACCTGTATTCGCTTGGCATTGTCCTCTACGAAATGGCGACCGGCATGCTTCCTTTTCAGGCTAACGACGCCCTGGGATGGGTGCATTGCCATATCGCCCGTTCACCACATCCGCCCATCGAAATCATACCGGCACTCCCGGCACCGATATCAGACATCATCATGAAACTTCTGGCCAAGGCCACCGAAGATCGCTATCAAACGGCACACGGCCTGAAATATGATCTTGAAATATGCCTCACCCGGTGGGAGGCTGACGGTGCGATAGACTCTTTTCCCCTTGGAACCGGGGATATTTCCGAGCGTATGCTGATCCCGCAGAAGCTGTATGGCCGGGAGAATGATATAGCCACCTTGCTCAGTGCCTTCGAACGGGTGATCAGCCGAGGGACGCCCGAACTGGTGATGATTTCAGGATATTCAGGCGTCGGGAAATCCTCTCTGGTGCGGGAATTATATAAACCGATTATCAGGGAGAACGGCCTGTTCATCTCGGGTAAGTTTGACCAGTACAAATCCAACATCCCGTATGCCACCTTCGGTGACGCCTTTCGAGAGCTGATACGACAAATCCTGACCGAGAGTGAACTGCGGATTGAATCATGGAAACAACAGCTCCACAGTGCGCTTGGCCTTAATGGTCAGCTCATTATTGACATCATCCCTCAGATTGAAGTCATCATCGGTCCGCAGCAACCGGTTCCGGAACTGCCGCTGTCTGAGGCGGCCAACCGTTTCAATACTGTGTTTCGCCACTTCATCGGAGTATTTACCCGCCCTGAGCACCCCCTGGTATTTTTTCTTGACGACCTGCAGTGGGCCGATGCAGCCAGCCTCAAACTGCTGGAGCATATCATCACCGATGGCGACACTAAACACCTGCTTCTGATCGGTGCGTTTCGGGATAACGAGGTTTCCCCCTCCCACCCGCTCATGCTGACACTGGATATCATCCGTAAGAACTGCGCCCCTCTGCAGGCAATCACGCTATTACCATTGTCGTTCGCCGACTTGGGGCACCTGATGGCCGACACCTTCCGCCCTCATGAAAGCGGTTTTGAATCTCTCAGCAGCCTGATCTATGAGAAAACGGCCGGTAATCCTTTCTTTGTCACCCAGTTTTTGCTCACTCTGCATGAGGAGAGCCTGGTTGAGTTTGACCGGATGAAATCCGTCTGGAAATGGGACGCCGGGCGCATTCATGCGAAAGGGTACACCGACAATGTGGTCGATTTTATGGTGGAAAAGCTACGGAAGCTCACTCCGCATACCCGCCATACATTGCAGCGGGCGGCCTGTATCGGCAACAGCTTTGATTTCAGCACCCTGTTGTCAATTACCAACATTCCCGACTCAGCCGTAGATGCTGCTCTAAAGGAAGCGCTTGACGAGCGGCTGTTACTGCATCCGACGGCACACAGTTTCAACTTTCTGCACGACCGTGTGCAGCAGGCTGCCTACTCGCTGATAGCGGAGGGGGAGCAGATTGCATTGCACCTGCAGATCGGCCGACTGCTGCTGAAAGCCACCGCCACTGAAAGCGTTGACGAAAAAGTTTTCGATATTGTCAATCAGTTTAACCGCGGCATTGAGCTGATCACCGATCACGCAGAACGGCACCAGGTCGCTCGCCTCAACCTGATTGCCGGCCAACGAGCCACAGCATCCACCGCATATGCCTCTGCCCTCAGCTATTTTTCTCTGGGCGCACAACTAGTGGATGAGGAATCCTGGAGCACAGAGTATCAACTCTGTTTTGAGATACATCAGGGACTGGCTGAGGCGGAATACCTGAACAATCATTATGACCGTTCCAGAGAATTGATCGAGCAGCTCATCACGCGGGCAGCAACAGACCTGGAAAGAGCCCGGCTCTACAACATCATGATCGTGCAATATACGTTGCTGGCAAACTATTCCGGCGCCATAACTGCCGGGAGGGAGGCGCTGCGACTGTTGCACGTCACTGTGCCGGAAATCGATTTTCAGGAGGCGCTGACTGCGGAATTAAAACGATATGCCGCGATCATCGGGACTCGTGACATTCCATCCCTGGCGGATGTGCCGGAGTGTTTTGATCCGGAAAAGCGGGTCTGCCTGGAACTGTTATCCAACATGGTTGTGCCGGCACGCTATAGCGACAGCACCCTCTTTGCCCTGATCAGCGTCCTCAACGTAAATTCATCGCTCCTCTTCGGCCCTACCCCAAAATCCACTGTCGGCTATTCGGCCTACGGCATGGTGCTCAACTCTGCTCTGGGTAATTTTAAAGACGCCTATGCCTTCGGCCTGGTGGCGCTCCAGCTCAGTGAACGTTTCAATGTGCTGGCACAGAAATGCCAGGCAAGCTTCATGCTCGGCCACTATCTGAACCAGTGGGTCAGACACCTGAAGTGGGCCGACGCAACACTCAATGACGGCATTCAGGCGGGGCTCGCTTCGGGAGAGCTGCAATGGACCGGTTACAGCATGGCATACAAGCTGTTTCAGCCGTTTTATCGCGGGGAACGACTGGCAGCCATCAGAAATGAGATTCCGACACTGTTACACTTCACCCGCAAAACCGTCAATCGCTGGGCAACGGACACCCTCGTGGGGCTCGAACTGGCGTTAGGGGAACTGTCTGAGTCGAATAGTGCGTTGCCCCATGATGTGGAGGAAACCTTTCTGGCAGAATGTCGCCAGCGACGCAGTTTCGGCGCCATCGGCAGGTACGCCGTTTTGAAGGCGCAGATTCATTTTATCTATGGCCGGTTTGAGGACGCACGCCAGGCGGTGGCGCTGGCACTGGAGTTGACCGGCTTCTTTTCAAGTTCCATTTCTATCGCCGAACTGAATTTCTTCCATTCCCTGATCCTGGCCGCGCTCCATGAGAGCGTTTCTGCAGACGAGCAAGCGCTGTTCATCGAGCAGATCCGGGAACATCAACGGCAGATGCAGCTGTGGGTAGATAATTGCGCTGAAAACTTCAGCCACTTGTATCTATTGGTAGAGGCCGAACTGGCCCGCCTTGAAGAGCGTGACCTTCCGGCCATGCATTTCTACGAGCTGAGCATTGAATCGGCACGTGAACATGGTTTTGTCCAGAACGAAGCAGTTGCCAATGAGCTGGCCAGCCGATTCCATCGCAAGAGCGGCTTTGCGACGAGCTCCGATGCGTATCTGCGTCAGGCCCGCAGCTGCTATCTCCGCTGGGGCGCGGACATAAAGGTCAGGGCGCTTGACCTGGGCAATCCCTGGTTACATCACGAAGAGCGGACTACCCCCCCGGATAATTATGCGGGGTTCGGGGGACTGGACACACTCACGGTGATCAAGGCCTCACAGGCTATCTCCGGCAAAATAATCCTGGTGGATCTCCTCAATACATTGATGACTGCCGTCCTCGAAAACGCCGGAGCGCAGAAAGGGTGCCTGCTACTCAAACAGGGCGAGCAGCTGTCGCTGGCAGCCGAGGCCCGAGTGGAGAATGGAAAAATCTGTGTGTGTCAGGATATCACTTCCGCATATGCGGCTTTGCTCCCCCTTGCCATGGTCAATTATGTCAAACGCACCCACGAATGTCTGCTTCTGGAAGATGCTGCCGTTAACGAGTTGTTTGCCACCGATCCCTACATCGTGCAGCTGAAACCGCTCTCGATACTCTGCTTTCCTCTCCTGCGGCAGGGTAATCTGATCGGAATGCTTTATCTGGAAAACAGTCTGGTACGGGGCGCCTTCACTGCCAACATGGTTGCAATACTCGAGCTTTTGGGGGCTCAGGCGGCAATTTCACTGGAAAACGCGATCCTGTATCAGGAGCGAAGCCGGGCGGTGGAGGCTCTGCGGCAATCTGAAGAAAAGTACCGGGAAATTTTTGAACACTGCGGAACCGCCTTGGCCTTTATTGAAAAAGACATGACGATCTCGATGTGTAATATGGAATTTGAGCTGTTATGCGGACTAAGCCGAACCGAACTGGAAGGACATAAAAAGTGGAGTGATTTTGTTGCCCATCAGTACGATCTGGATCGTATGCAGGAATATCATAACCTGAGACGCAATGATCCCCAGTCGGCCCCGCAAAGTTACGAGTTTCAGTTCCTCTGTAACCGGGGCGTGGTGAAAGATGTTGCTGTTACGGTGAGCATTATTCCGGAGACTCAGCAAAGTCTTGCCGTACTGGTTGATGTCACCGAGCGAAAACGCACTGAGGACGAGCGGATTCGTCTGGCGACCGCCTTTGAACAGGCCAGCGAGGCGATTTTCATTACTGATACCGATTGGCGTATTCAGTATGCAAACCCGGCCTGCCTCCGTATAACCGGACATACAAAGGACGAATTTCTCGGCCAGCATACACGCATTTTAAAGAGCGGAAAGCATGACAAAGCCTTTTTTCAGGAAATCATGGCAACTCTCAACCGCGGCGAAGCCTGGTCGGGGCACATGACTCTCAAAAGAAAAGATGGTACCCATTACGAGTCGGAAACAACCAATACTGCTGTCCGGGACCAGTCCGGGACAACTATCAATTACGTCTGTATCCACCGCGATATAACCAACGAACTAAGAATGGAACGGGAGTTACGTCAGTCACAGAAAATGGAGGCGATCGGCACGCTTGCCGGCGGCATCGCTCATGATTTCAATAACATACTGACGGCTATTATGGGCTATACGGACATGGCCATCAGAAAACTGGGGAACGAAACAACGGCAAGCCGTGATCTGGGACGCGTGCAGGAGGCCGGTTTACGAGCCAAAAACCTGGTCCGGCAGATCCTTACCTTCGGTCGTCAGAGTGAACTGGAACGAAAGCCAGTACATATCGCCCTGATAATTGATGAAGCCCTCAAGCTGCTCCGTTCTTCAATCCCTTCTACCATCGAAATCAGGCAGCAGATTACTACATCCCCAAGCGGAGACCTGGTACTGGCCGATCCTACCCAGGTTCACCAGGTAGTAATGAATCTGGTCACCAATGCAGCACATGCAATGCGGGATCATGGCGGCGTCATGACGGTCGGACTTTCGGAGATACATGCCGACGCATCACTCCTCTACCTCTATCCGGATCTTGCTGCCGGCCCTTGTATCAGGCTAACAGTCAGCGATTCCGGTCACGGCATGGAGCCAGCGGTAAGAGAGCGCATCTTCGACCCGTACTTCACCACCAAAAAAGTGGGCGAAGGGACCGGCATGGGAATGGCGCTGGTACAGGGTATAATTAAAAATCACGGGGGGGCGATCAACGTTTACAGCGAACCGGGTACGGGGACTGATTTTCACATATTCCTGCCAACTATTGTGGGGGAAATTCTCCCTGAAGCGGCTGAAGGCACATCGGTTCATGGCGGAACAGAGCGGATACTATTTGTTGATGATGAAGCAATACTTACGGAAATGGGGGTAGAACTGCTCGAGTCCCTTGGCTATACGGTCACCGCCACAACCAGTAGCCTTGAGGCGCTGAAACTTTTTAAAGCCGACCCGGCCGCTTTCGATCTGGTTATTACCGACATGACCATGCCGGGGCTCACCGGCAAGGAACTTACCAGAGAAATCCTCACTGTCAGGCCGGATACTCCAGTTATTCTCTGTACCGGATTTTGCGAAACAATCAATGAAAAGCAGGAGAAAGAGATCGGAATCAGAGAGTTAGTCCTCAAACCATATTCAATACATAGTCTGGATACAATTATTCGCAGGATATTGACGGGGGGATAGTCATCGGTGCAACGGTGGCAGGTGTTTACTTCTGGCGCCCTTCGAGGTTCAAAAAGCCTCGAAGGGCGCACATATTTTAAGAATGCAGAGTATCCTTCTTCTCAACCGGCGCAGCATGCGGTGCCGGGCCGGGTGTTTCAACATGGGGCGTCACGGCAGTGGCTACCTGTGGTGCAGCGACATCTTTTTCCTTCTCATCGCTCTTGTTAGCCTCTTCCTGAACCGAGCGCTGGAACCCTTCCGAAGCCTTTTTAAACTCGGCCAGCCCTTTTCCGAGCGACTTGGCCAACTCCGGCAGTTTATGCGGCCCGATGACAATCAGGGCTATCACGAGAATAACTATCATTTCCGGCATTCCGATTCCAAACATCACACTTCTCCTTGTACAGACAACCTGAGTTATCTGCATTAAAAACGGAAATCAGTCTGTTGGCAATAAAAATCTACTTTTTGCTCTTGCCATTTATTTTCGCTGTGCTACTATGCCCAAAAATTAGGCAGATCAAAACCGTTTTCCTCCCTCCCGGTTCGAATCATAAGTGTGTATCATGCTGAAACCATTAAAAATTGGCTCTCTCGTCCTCCAGCACAACGTCGTGCTTGCACCCCTGGCGGGAATTACAAATTTGCCGTTTCGCCTGCTCTGTCGTCAAGAAGGAGCTTCGCTGGCCTTTACCGAGATGGTCAGTGTCAACGGACTGGTGCGTGAAGGGATCAAAACCCTTGCCCTGCTGAGAAGTTCACCCGCTGACCGCCCACTGGGCATTCAGCTGTTCGGCGACAAACCCGTCGACCTGGCTGAAGCGGCGCGCATGGTTGAGGGCTATGGTGATCTGCTGGATATCAACATGGGCTGTCCGGTACGCAAGGTGGTCGGCACCGGTGCCGGCAGCGCCTTACTACTGGAGCCACTCAAAATCGCCGCCATCGTTCGGGCGGTACGCGCGGCAACGAATCTCCCGCTGACGATTAAGATCCGTTCGGGCTGGCACTGCGGCGACAATGTTTTTCAGGAGGTGGGGCATATCGCTGAAGCCGAGGGGTGCGATGCCATCACTCTCCACCCCCGCAGTCGCAGCCTGATGTTTACTGGTCAGGCCGACTGGAGCCATCTTGCCCAGATGAAAGCGGCGCTTTCCATCCCTGTATTGGGAAGCGGCGACCTGTTTACCCCCGATGATTGTCTCCGGATGCTACATGAGACCGGCTGTGACGGTATCATGATCGCTCGCGGGGCGCTTGGAAACCCTTGGATTTTCAGGCAGGTTCAAGAGCTGGCACAATCGCACCACTACACGCCGGTCACGACCACCGAGCGGGCTACTGCGATTACACACCATCTTAACTTATTTATAGAGGAAAAAGGCGAAGCGGTCGCCGTTCGGGAGATCAAGAAGCATATCGGCTGGTATGCCAAAGGCTTTGCCGGTGCCTCTGAGATCCGCCGGGCCGCCAATTCAGCTCAATCAACACAGGACATCCTGATGTTGACAGAAAGGATTCGGAACGTAGCCAATAGAACGGACAACGTTTCAGAGACAGATGCAGAGTGAACTGATCCAACAAAAACGTGATGACTATTATGCCACCGTGATCGACAGCGTGGGGGATGGTGTCATCGTGGTCGGAAGCAACGGCATAATTACCCTGTGCAACCCCGCCGCCGAGGAGATTACCGGGTTCTCGCAAAAGCAGGCGCTCGGAGCGCAGTTCCAGAAGTTGTTTACGCTTGAGGCACCCCTGATCGAAATGCTTGGTAAAACCATGCGTACCGGCATCACCATTTCGGATCATGAAAATATCGTGGTGCGCTCCACGGGCAAGATCACGCCGGTTGCCGTTACCTGCTGCCCGCTGGTAGAAGGAAGCGGAGAGAACATCGGCGCGATTCTGACGCTGAAAGACATCACCTATATACGTGAACTGGAAGCGGCCGTACGACAGGCGGACCGATTATCCACGCTGGGCACTCTGGCCGCCGGACTGGCCCATGAGGTTAAAAACCCGTTGGGCGGCATTAAAGGCGCTGCCCAATTGTTGGAGCGGGAGTTTGAAGCCGAGAGCGAAATGCTCGAATATACGCAGGTTATGATCCGCGAAACCGACCGCATCGACCATATCATCCGCGAATTACTTGAGTTAGCCTCCCCCCGGGCGCTTAAAATTGCTCCGGTAAATCTGCACAAAATTCTGGGAAACATTTTGCTCCTTCAGAAGCAGGCCGTGGCAGAGCGGACAATAGCTTTCATCCAGCATTTGGACCCGAGTATCCCGGAAATAATGGCTGATGAGGAAATGCTGACCAGGCTGTTCCTGAATCTGATCTGTAATGCGATTGATGCAATGGGTGTTGACGGACGACTGACAGTGTCGAGCAGGGTTCTTTCCGATTATCGTATGACACAGAACCAGCGCAATTCGCGCATGGTTGCCATTGAGGTCAGCGATGATGGTCCCGGCATACCGCACGAGGATCTGGAGAATATCTGGACGCCCTTTTTCAGCACCAAATCTGGTGGCACCGGCCTGGGCCTGACCATCTGCCACAAAATAGTCTCGGAACATCGCGGCATGAT
>CAIRND010000108.1 GCA_903879825.1 uncultured Geobacteraceae bacterium | reverse complement strand
CTATCGCACATTCATTTTTGACATTGCAAGCTGGAGAGGAGGTAACTATGGCTGAAGAGTTAGAGGCAACCCAGTATTTGACATTTGTACTGGATCGGGAGGTGTTTGCCGTGGATGTTGCCCGGGTGCGGGAAATCTTGGAAATGCCGGATATTACTAAAGTACCGCAGGTCCCGGCGTTCATGCGAGGGGTCATTAATCTGCGCGGTTGTGTGGTGCCGGTGATAGATCTTCATTTGAAGTTCGGCATGGAAAAATCTGCCCAGACGGTCAACACCTGCATCATCGTGGTTGAAGTGCAGATGGATGGAGAAAATATTGTCCTTGGAGCACTGGCTGATAGTGTCCAGGAGGTAATTGAGATGGAACCATCGCACATTGAAGCGGCACCGCATATCGGCACTCACCTGAAAACTGATTTCCTGAAGGGTATGGGTAAGCATAATGAGCGCTTTGTCATGATACTCGATATTGACAAGGTGTTTTCAGGCGCAGAGTTGGCAGCGGTGCAGCGACAGTAATTCATAAGGTGATACACAAAACTACTCATCACACTTCTCAGGAGGAACATGTATGAACTGGTTTAATAATCTGACGTTAAAGGGAAAGCTGTTAACCGGATTTACCCTGGTGGCTATTGTCGCGGGTGCTATTGGCTGGTTTGGGGTCACCAAAATACACCAGATCGATGATGCTGACACCAGGCTCTATGAAAAAATTACCATGCCTTTGGGCGACCTGGGCAATATGTCCACCGGATTTCAGAGGATTCGCATCAACCTGCGAGATATGGTTGAGACAAACAATTTAGCTGAAAAACAGGCCGCATTGGATACCATTAAAAAAATACGCGCTGAAAACAACGAACGCGCCGTCACATTTGAAAAGAACATTCTGACAGACGAAGGGCGTAAGCTGTTTGAAGAATTTAAAAAGAGCCGTGAGGCATACGGACAGATTATAGACCGTGTATTACCGCTTGCTATGGCAGACAAGGATGCAGAAGCTATCCTAATTCTAAAAAGCGACGGTAAAAAAGCCGCCAACCACGAGCAGGATATGTTGGATAAACTTGAAGAGTCGAAGCTGAAACAGGCCAAAGCGACCTCTGATGGTAATACAATATTGGCGAAGAACGCTTCCATGGTCGTGTCTGTCCTTGCCATCCTCGGTGCGCTGCTGGCTATCGGTTTAGGCCTGATTATCGCCAGAATTGTCGGACGGCAACTGGGCGCTGATCCTAAACTGGTTGGCGAAGTTGCAAATCTTGTTGCCGTTGGTGACCTAAGCAGAGAGATAGCTCTTGCCTCGGGTGATACCACAAGTGTTATGGCTGCGATGAAAAAGATGGTTGAAACGATCAGGGCTTTGGTGGCCGATGCCGGCATGTTGTCCGGTGCCGCCGTTGCGGGCAAACTGGCCACCCGCGCTGACGCTACGAAGCACCAGGGTGATTTTCAGAAGATTGTCGTCGGCGTCAACGACTGTCTTGATGCCGTTATCGGACCGCTGAATGTTGCCGCAGAATATGTAGACCGGATTAGTAAAGGTGACATCCCGCCCAAAATTACTGACAGCTACAACGGTGATTTTAACGAAATAAAAAATAACCTCAATGTCTGTATTGATGCCGTAAATTCACTAGTTACGGACGCATCCCTGCTGTCACGCGCTGCTGTAGAGGGTAAGCTTGCTACCCGCGCTGACGCCAGTAAGCATCAGGGTGATTTCAAAAACATCGTGCAGGGTGTCAATGATTGCCTCGATTCGGTTATCGGTCCGCTGAACGTGGCGGCTGAATATGTTGACCGGATCAGTAAAGGCGATATTCCTCCTAAAATCAGCGATAGCTACAACGGCGATTTCAATGAAATTAAGAACAATCTGAATCAGGCGATTGATGCGGTCAACGCTCTGGTCACGGACGCCAAAATGCTCTCAAAGGCTGCCGTAGAAGGTAAGCTTGCTACACGTGCTGATGCCGGTAAGCACCAGGGCGATTTCAAAAACATCGTCCAGGGGGTTAATGATTGCCTCGATTCGGTTATCGGTCCGCTGAACGTGGCCGCTGAATATGTTGACCGGATCAGTAAAGGTGATATTCCGCCCAAGATCACTGACAGCTATAATGGTGATTTCAATGAAATTAAAAATAATCTCAACTTGGCTATTGATGCGGTAAATGCTCTCGTTTTTGATGCCGGTATGCTTGCCAAAGCCGCAGCAGAAGGCAAACTGGCAACACGTGCCGATGCCAGCAAGCATCAGGGCGATTTCCAGAGGATTGTAGCCGGCGTTAACCAGACTCTTGATGACGTTATCGGACCGCTGAACGTAGCCGCCGACTATGTTGACAAGATCTCCAGAGGTGAAATTCCTCCTGCTATTACCGACAGCTACAACGGCGATTTCAACACGATCAAAAATAATCTGAACAATGTCGTTAAGATGATGAGCGACCTACTGGCCCAAACCGACATTCTCATCCAGGGTGCTGCCAATGGTGACCTGGACAAACGTGCTAATGCCGATATGTTTGTCGGCGGCTGGAAACAGTTGGTAGAAGGTGTCAACGACACCGTCGTCAATATTGTCAATCCACTGCGCGTGACCGCCGACTATGTTGACAAGGTCGCCAAGGGTATCATTCCACCAACTATCACCACCGAATACAAAGGTGAGTACAACGTTATCAAGGGCAACCTCAACAACATGGTTAAGATGATGAATGACCTGCTGGCCCAGACAGATATCTTGATCCAGGGTGCTGCAAATGGAGAACTGGACAAGCGCGCTAATGCCAACCTCTTCGTCGGTGGTTGGAATCAGCTGGTCGCAGGTGTCAACGACACCGTCGTCAATATTGTTAATCCACTGCGCGTGACCGCCGACTACGTTGATAAAGTTGCCAAAGGTATCATTCCACCAACTATCACCACCGAATACAAAGGCGAATACAACGTTATTAAGGGCAACCTCAACAACATGGTCAAGATGATGAACGACCTACTTGCCCAGACCGATATCTTGATCCAGGGTGCTGCCAATGGCGAACTGGACAAGCGCGCCAACGCCAACCTCTTCGTTGGTGGCTGGAATCAGCTGGTCGCAGGTGTCAACGATACGGTCGTCAATATTGTTAATCCGCTCCGCGTGACCGCCGACTACGTTGATAAAGTCGCCAAGGGTATCATTCCACCGTCTATCACCACAGAGTACAAAGGCGAATATAACGTTATCAAGGGCAACCTCAACAACATGGTCAAGATGATGAATGACCTGCTGGCCCAGACTGACATTCTTATTAATGGTGCCGCCGATGGTGAACTTGATAAACGTGCTAATGCCGATATGTTTGTTGGTGGCTGGAACCAGTTGGTAAAAGGTGTGAACGCCACGGTTACCAATATCGTCGACCCGCTTATGGTAACCGCCACCTATGTGGATCGAATCTCCAAAGGTGATATGCCGCCCATCATTACTGATGTCTATAAGGGGCAGTATAATCAGATCAAAAACAATCTGAATAATCTGGTTGAGGCAACCAACGGTATCACTGAAAATGCCAAAAAAGTATCTCAGGGCAACCTGATGGTGGAACTTAAAAAACGAAGTGAAAACGATGACCTGATGGCCTCTCTGGCTGCCATGGTAGCCAAACTGAAAGAGGTCGTTTTGGAAGTACAGGGAGCTGCAGACAACGTCGCTTCAGGTGGGCAGGAAATGTCCTCCACCGCTCAACAGATGTCGCAGGGCGCCACTGAACAGGCTGCATCCGCTGAGGAAGTTTCCTCCAGTATGGAAGAGATGGCGTCCAGTATTCGTCAGAATACCGATAACGCCATGCAGACTGAAAAAATAGCCATCAAATCGGCCGCCGATGCGAAAGAGGGTGGAAAAGCGGTCATTGAAACCGTTATGGCCATGAAGGAGATTGCTACCAAGATATCCATCATTGAAGAGATCGCCCGCCAGACTAACCTGCTGGCGCTCAATGCCGCCATTGAGGCTGCCCGTGCCGGTGAGCATGGTAAAGGTTTTGCGGTGGTTGCGTCGGAAGTACGAAAGCTGGCCGAACGGAGTCAGTCCGCCGCCGGTGAAATTAGTAAACTTTCCACCAGCAGCGTTGCCATTGCCGAGCAGGCCGGAGATATGCTGACCAGGATGCTGCCTGATATTCAGAAAACAGCTGAATTGGTACAGGAAATTGCGGCATCCAGCAAAGAACAGGATACCGGTGCCGAACAGATCAACAAGGCCATTCAGCAGCTTGATCAGGTTATTCAGCAAAATGCCAGTGCTGCCGAAGAGATGGCTTCTACCACCGAAGAGCTCTCAAGTCAGGCAGAACAACTGAAAGCCACCATTGCGTTCTTTACACTCGACAGCGGCAGTCAACGTGCATTGACACACCATGCTCCTCTGAAACAAATTGCCTCAAGCCATCATGTGATAGCCCATGCGGCGCCGCCTAAAGCAGGTAAAACGGCGAAAAATACCAGGAAAACCGGCGGAGTTAACCTTGAACTCGGTCACGGTGGAGCTGACAATCTGGACGAGGCGTTTGAGAAATATTAAGGCACTACCACGAGCCCCCTTCGTAGCATCAGGAGGGGGCTTTCAGTTTAGCGCACACTTCAGAGGGTTTTCCAATGACTGACACTAACTGGTTCGGCAAGATGCCGCTTAT
>CAIRND010000107.1 GCA_903879825.1 uncultured Geobacteraceae bacterium | reverse complement strand
CATTCCACAAAAGCGGCATTGATTTTGAGAACAGCCTACCGTTATTTGAAAAATCAGACTTTGAGATTCACTGGGTGGGCGAAACAGAGGTTCAACGTAGAGCGGCATAGGCATGACTCAGCGTCCTTGTTATTAAATCAGAATTTGATATCTAACCCTATGCCAAGAGATTGTGGAGGAGCTTTGGAGTCACCACGCTGCTGTTCTGGTGATACGGTGAGATATTTATAGTCAAGTTTTAAGGTGGAATTTATACCAAGCAGATAACTGAAACCAAACTGAGCGGCAACTCCCGTTTTCAGTTTTGTTATATCACCGGTTTTTACATCCGGTTGATACGTGTACGCCAAACCTGTTCCCATATATGGCATAAAATATTTATCAATTTTAAAGCCATATTTTGCGGTGACTGCACCCGGTTCTGGAGCCTTTGCATCAGTGGGTGCAGCAGTAAGACTCCCACCACCTAGGGAAAACTGTTGGTAAAACTTATCAGCAGCGCTTGGCGAGGAAGGCAAGCACATAGAAAACCATATAAACAGTAGCGCTGTAATTGAAAAATGTAATTGCATCTTTCGGAGTGCAGCCCCCTTTCATCTAATCAGGATAGCTGAGACGTTCTAGCCAGTGTCCTTTCATGTAAAATACGTGCGTAGTCGATCTCGCGCATAACTCCCTTAACATCCGCAGGTTTATCATTTTGTACAAAAAGCCCAGTCAATACGGAAGCAGGGCTCAGAGTACCACTTGCATACATTTTCCATATTTCTCTCCCGTAGTCGGTGGATAACAGTTCTGGAGCAAACTGACCAAAATAGGCAGTTATATTTTCTACATCACGCTCCAACATACTACGGGCGTTATTATTCCCGGAAGCGTTTACCGCCTGAGGGAGGTCGATAATCACCAAACCATCACGACTGACAAGAACATTATACTCAGACAGGTCACCATGGATAATTCCAGCACAGAGCATAAGAACAATATATTTAATCAGCTCACGATGATATTCGCGAGCCTTTGTTGCCGTCAATCGAAGATCGTTAAGCCGAGGAGCAGCACTGCCGTCAGAATCAACAACAAATTCCATCAGCAGAACACCATCAACATAATTATAAACTTCAGGAACCCGTACACCTGCGTCTGCCAGTGTTCTCAATGCATCAACTTCGGCGTTCTTCCAAGCTTCTTCCGTTTCTTTCCGACCGTACTTTGTATTTTTCTGCATCGCGCGCGCCTGACGACTATTACGCCCTTTTCGCCCTTCCTGATACTGCGCCAACTGGCTAAAACTACGGGTGCGTGCATCTTTGTATACCTTGGCACAACACAGTTCACCCTTTGACTGCACGACATACACGTCAGCTTCCTTACCACTCATCAAGCGGGATACGACCTCGTCGACCAAGCCATTCCGGACCAATATTTCAAAGCATTCCGGAGTTCTCATAGGTGAACTGCTGTAACGGAAACACACTCAAACTGATACATTTACGATTCCTTTATATAGTAGCTCTGAGATACAGAGAGATTGAGTGGCATTTATAGCTGAGTAGCTTACCATTACTACACTGATAACGGCAAGTCAGATAAGTATAATCATCAATATTTGAACACAAAAGGCCCGATGTAAATGCACCGGGCCTTTTGTGTTACTGATTACAAAGTTTAATAATTAGGCACTGGCAGCAAGAGCCCTTTCAAAACCGATACTGAATGCTTTTCTGTTCAACTCGATAAATGCCTCTGGGACACTTGAAAGAACAGCTTTTTCAGCATTTTCACGACTTACCTGACCAGTCAATGCTACCATTGCGCCCAGAGCAACTATATTGGCAACGATCTCACGACCTACATCAGTTTTAGCTGTATTAATGATCGGGAAAGAAACAATTTTAAAATTCCCTTGCGGAAGGTTTTTGACGAGATCAGAATCCACAAGCAGGATACCGCCATCTTTCAGGTCGTGAGTATATTTATCACACGCTTCCTGCGTCATGGCCAACAATGCGTCTACTGTTGTGGCTTTAGGATAATCAATTGGACCGTCTGAAATTATAACTTCCGATTTCGATGACCCACCACGCGCTTCCGGACCGTAGCTTTGTGATTGAACAGCCTGCTTTCCTTCATAGATAGAAGCGGCTTTAGCCATAATAATCCCGGCGGTGATCAGACCCTGTCCACCTGAACCGGAAAATCTGAGTTCATATCTTGACATGAATATATCGCTCCTTTTTCCTGTAATTATTACTTGGCTGCCGAAGCGCGCTCAATAACTTTAGCGTACTCAGCAGTATACTCAGGCTTGGTATCATCCCTGTAGAGAACACCGGTCAGAACTTTGCCCTGCAATTGTTCTGCGGTCATTTTTTCTGCTGCCTTCACAGGCACAGCGACCTCTTTAAGGCGGTTCATCAT
This sequence comes from uncultured Geobacteraceae bacterium, assembly GCA_903879825.1. Classification (GTDB taxonomy): domain Bacteria; phylum Desulfobacterota; class Desulfuromonadia; order Geobacterales; family Pseudopelobacteraceae; genus JACRCG01. The sequence continues at coordinate 14,371 of CAIRND010000107.1, read as the reverse complement.
TTCAATAACAGACTTATACTTATTACGACGACCATAGGTTGTCGGACAGTCGTCAAGTATTTCAACAACCGAGAAGCCCTTGTGCTGGATAGCTTCTACAATAAGCTTGTCAATCTGATTAGCATGGAAAGCAGTACCGCGTGCAACAAATGTAGCACCAGCACCGATTGCCAACTTAGCAATATCAAAACCTGGATCAGGATTACCATATGGAGTGGTAGACGCCTTGTGACCGGTAGGTGTACAAGGAGAGAACTGTCCGCCCGTCATTCCATAGATATAGTTATTCATGATAATGTAAGTCATGTCTATGTTGCGGCGACATGCGTGAATGAAGTGATTACCACCGATTGCGGTTCCATCACCGTCACCACCGACGAGAATTACATTCATTTCAGGTTTAGCCATCTTGACGCCCGTGGCAAATGCAGCAGCACGACCGTGAGCTGTATGAAGCGTACAGCAATCAATATAACCGGGGAGACGTGACGCACAACCGATACCTGAAACAACAGCGGTCTCTTCTTTTTTAAGCTTAAGCGTTTCCATCGCACGGATAAGACCCTTCATGACGATACCGTGACCGCAACCGGGACACCAGATGTGAGGAAGCTTGCCGGGGCGAATCCATTTATCATAATCAAATGCCATGGTTATTTAACCTCCTTAATCTTCTCAAGAATCTGGTCGGGATTGATCGGCTCGCCATCTACACGGAAAATTCCGAGTACTGGCACTTTGCCTTGCGCACACCGCTCAAGTTCAAGTGAGCACATACCGAGATTCATCTCAGGAATGACGATGCCTTTGACCTTGGAGGCCAATGCCTTAATCTGTTTATCGGGGAATGGCCAGAAAGTTTTAATACGGAACATACCGGCTTTAATTCCCTGCTCACGAGCAACATTGACTGCATAACGAGCAGAACGTGAGGTTGATCCGTACGCTACGACGACTACGTCGGCATCATCCAACAGGTATTCTTCGAATGTAACAATGTCGTCTACATTTGCATCAACCTTACGTACTTGACGTTCTTCCTCGGCCTGCACAATCTCGGCTTTAGTGGTAGGAAAGCCGTCCTGCATCTTGTTGAGACCGGTGACATGAAACTTATAGCCGGAACCAAAAGAGGCAAGCGGCGGTACATCACCGAAACTCGTGTCGTAAGGCTTGTACTGTTCAGGTGGAACAGTCGGTGACTTTCGTGGAACAACTTCAATTTCGCCTGGTTCAGGGAAAACGATACGCTCACGCATATGAGCAACGATCTCATCAGGCATAACCATAACCGGTGTACGATATTTCTCGGACAGGTTAAAAGCACGAATGACCTCTTCATACGTTTCCTGAACCGAAGCAGGGGTCAGGCAGATAGCCGGATGGTCACCATGGGTGCCCCACTTTGCGCACATAACATCTGACTGGGAAGGACCGGTAGGCATTCCGGTAGAAGGTCCACCACGCATAACGTTATAAATAACGCATGGAATTTCAGCTATGCATCCATAGCCGATGAGTTCCTGTTTAAGAGACAGACCGGGGCCGGAAGTAGACGTAAGCACTTTTGATCCGGCAAGAGCAGCACCAAGAATAGCTGCCATGGCACCAATTTCGTCTTCCATCTGAATGAATTTACCGCCAATTTTAGGCAGTTCGATTGACATTACTTCGGCAACTTCTGTCGAGGGGGTGATCGGGTAGCCTCCGAAGAAGTTGCAACCGGCGTATAATGCGCCTTGTGCAGCAGCTTCGTTACCCTGAAGAAACGCTACTTTTTTGGACACTGTTCATTTCCTCCTGTAGATTTATTCGGTTATGACTTTGATAGCGAAGTCGGGACAACGCAATTCACACTGCATACATTTGATACAGGCTTCAAGATTTTTGACAGAGGCATAAAAGCCCTTCATTTCAAGCACGTCTTTAGGGCAGAATTCGACACAAATGTGGCACCCTTTGCAGTACTTCTCGATAATCTCAATTTTTGGCAATGTTTTTTCCACTAGAAAGACTCCTTTATTCCGTAATAAAAGGTGGTAAATACAGGCTCTAAAATGCAGCAAAAGAAGGGCGGAAATCTCCACCCTTCTTTCACTGACATCCAGTAACCTGGAATCAAACGTTACTTCATGCTACCAACAAGTTCTTTAACTGCGGCAACAGATTTGTCCATCATTGCCTGCTCTTCTGCATCCAGTTTGAACTGAATGATGTTTTCAACACCATTTTCTCCAAGCACAGCAGGAACACCTACATAGAAGCCATTGACGCCAAACTCACCCTGCAGATAGCAGCAGGTAGGCAGAACGCGTTTTTGGTCTTTGAGAATAGACTCTGCCATAGCAATGGCGGAAGAGGCAGGTGAGTAAAAAGCGGACCCAGTTTTCAGCAGTGCAACAACTTCGCCACCGGCACCACGGGTACGCTTAACCATGGCTTCCATAACTTCTTTGCCCTTCTCAGCACCGTATTTCTGCTCAAGAAGTTCAGTAACCGGAATACCGTTAACACTTGCATAACGCACGAGAGGAACCATGTCGTCACCGTGACCACCAAGAGTCATGGCAGTTACGTCTTTAACAGACACACCCAGTTCCCAAGCAATAAAGCTGGCAAAACGAGCAGAGTCAAGTACACCAGCCTGACCAATTACACGGTGGTAAGGGAAGCCGGTGATTTTCTGACAGAGGGTAACCATTGCGTCAAGCGGATTGGAAATAACAATAATAATTGCATCAGGAGCATTCGCTTTGATTCCCTCAGCAACTGAAGTCATGATTTTTGAATTGACTTCAATCAGGTCGTCACGGCTCATACCTGGCTTGCGGGGTAGTCCGGCCGTTACGATAACAACATCGGAACCTTTGATATCTTCGTAGCTGTTAGTACCTTTCAGGTTTACATCGTAACGATCAACCGGGCCAACTTCAGCGATGTCAAGCATCTTGCCTTGGGGAAGACCTTCAACAATGTCAAAAAGGACAACATCACCAAGTTCACGTAATGCACAAAGCTGAGCGAGAACTCCGCCGATCTGTCCGCCACCAATAAGAGAAATCTTTTTACGAGCCATACTTTTACCTCCTTTTTTGTTTTTGTTTAAAATAAGGCGGAAGTTGAATCTCCAGCCCGTGCTAAGAACTGCGTACTACATATTTTCAATCAAAGCATCTGCAAAACCTGAGCATGAGAGCAATGTAGCACCCTGCATCATTCTTTCAAAGTCATATGTTACCCGTTTCTGGCCAATAGTTTTATCAAGCGTTTTAACGATAATATCTGCCGCTTCCTGCCAACCGAGATATTCCAGCATCATAACACCCGAAAGAATAACAGAACCAGGATTAACTTTGTCCAGATTTGCATATTTGGGAGCAGTACCGTGAGTAGCCTCGAAGATGGCATGTCCAGTAACATAGTTTATATTGGCGCCCGGCGCTATACCTATTCCTCCAACCTGTGCAGCCAAAGCATCTGAAAGAAAATCCCCTTCAAGATTCATTGTTGCAACAACATCAAACTCCTTGGCACGGGTCAGAACCTGCTGAAGAGTTATGTCGGCTATGGTGTCCTTAATCATCAACAATTTTTTCAACTGACCATTTCCGTGAGTAGGCAAAAGTTGGAGAGCAGCTTTTACCTCAGTCCGAATACCGTCCTGCTGATGGGGCGACATCATATCATAGCCAGGATCAATCATCCTCGCATTTTCTTCAATCGAAAGCTCTGAATTACGATCCTGATTAGTTATAATCCACGATTCACGTTCAGTGACGACTTTTTCACGAAATTCAGAGATAGCTAAAGCATAGCCCCAATCTTTGAATGCACCCTCGGTAAATTTCATAATATTGCCCTTATGGACAATAGTTACCGATTTGCGTTTATGTTCCAGAGCATATTGAATAGCGGCCCTGATCAAACGCTCGGAACCACAACGAGATATCGGCTTAATACCAATGGAAGAGCTATCAGGAAATCGAATTTTACTGACGCCCATCTCATTAATTAAAAAGTTAATTACCTTGTCACACTCAGCTGTACCGGTCATCCATTCAATACCGGCGTAAATATCTTCGCAGTTTTCGCGAAAAATCACCATATCAACGTCTTCCGGTTTTTTAACCGGAGTTGGTACACCCTGAAAATACCGGATCGGACGAAGACAGGTATAAAGATCCAGCATTTGCCTGAGAGCAACATTCAATGAACGAATGCCACCTCCTATCGGAGTAGTCAGAGGTCCCTTAATACCAACCATGAATTCTTTGAATGCCAGGACAGTTTCGTCTGGGAGCCACGCCTTGTTGCCCATCTCATCGCGGAAGCGATTAAAAGGCTTCTCGCCGGCATAAACTTCCATCCAGCTGATTTTTTTCGAGCCGCCGTAGGCTTTTCCCACGGCGGCATCGAATACACGAACTGAAGCTTTCCAGATATCAATACCGGTACCGTCACCTTCAATATAGGGGATGATCGGGTTGTCAGGCACTTGCAGCGTGCCATCATTACCCAATGTGATCTTTTCCCCCGAGGGGACTGTAACGTAGGTATATTTCATCCAGCTCACTTCGCGATATACAGAACAAATTATAAAAGAGCTACCGCTACAAACCAGCCTTAATTGATTGAATCAATGATCTTGTTCAGAGTAGCGCTTGGACGCATTGCCTTTTCGGTCATAGCCGGATCTGGCTGGTAGTAACCACCGATGTCCTGTGCCTTACCTTGTGCGCCAATCAGTTCCTCATTGATCTTTGCCTCATTTTCCTGCAGTTGCTGTGCAACTTTGGCAAATTTAGCAGCAAGATCCTTGTCCTTGGTCTGAGCGGCTACTGCTTCAGCCCAGTACATTGCCAGGTAGAAGTGGCTGCCTCTGTTGTCTATCTGACCAACTTTACGGGCCGGGTTCTTGTTATTTTCGAGGAATTTGGTATTGGCCTGGTCGAGCGTATCAGCCAGAAGCTGGGCTTTTTCATTTTTGAAAGTTGCGGCCAGATGCTCAAGCGACACTCCAAGTGCCAGGAATTCGCCCAATGAATCCCAACGCAGGTAACCTTCCTGAACAAACTGCTGAACGTGCTTGGGTGCCGAACCTCCAGCACCTGTCTCAAACAATCCGCCGCCAGCCAGCAGAGGTACAATCGAAAGCATCTTGGCGCTGGTGCCCAACTCCAGAATGGGGAACAGGTCGGTCAGATAATCCCTCAAGGCGTTTCCGCTTACGGAAATGGTGTCCAGACCGGCTTTTGCACGAGGCAGTGTGAATTTCATTGCTTCTACCGGCGACATGATATGAATTTCCAGGCCAGTAGTATCAAGGTCCTTCAGATACTTGTTTACTTTGATGATCATCTGGGAGTCGTGAGCCCTGTTTTTATCGAGCCAGAAAACAGCTGGGTCACCGGTTGCACGTGCTCTACGCACTGCCAGCATGACCCAGTCCTGAATCGGCAGGTCTTTTGCCTGGCAACCGCGCCAGATATCCCCTTCTTCCACGTCGTGCTGAATCAACACAGAACCTGACTCATCAACAACACGTACAGTACCGTCTGCGGTAATTTTGAAGGTCTTGTCGTGTGAACCGTACTCTTCGGCTTTCTGGGCCATGAGACCAACGTTGGATACAGACCCCATGGTCGTAGGATCGAACTGACCGTTTTTCTGACAGAATTCGATACACTCCTGATACCACTCGGAGTAGGAAGTGTCAGGAATTATACACTTTACATCATGAAGTTTGCCGTCAGGTCCCCACATACCGCCGGAGTCACGCATAACGACCGGCATAGAAGCATCGATGATAATGTCATTACTTGCGTGCAAATTGGTAATGCCCTTGTCAGAATCAACCATCGCCAACGGTGGTTGTTTACTGTACACGGCCTGAATATCCGCTTCGATTTCAGCCTGTTTTGCTTCCGGCAGTTTCTGAATTTTTGCATAGAGGTCACCCATGCCGAGATCCGGGTTAACACCCAGTTCATTAAAGGTTGCGGCATGCTTCTCAAAGACATCCTTGTAGAACACGGAGACGAAATGACCGAACATGATCGGATCGGAGATTTTCATCATGGTGGCCTTGAGGTGCACTGAGAACAGCACTCCCTTTGCCTTCGCGTCTTCGATCTGCTCAGCGATAAATTTTCGCAGAGCACGAACACTCATGAAAGCACCATCAAGTACTTCGCCAGCCTGCAGTGCCAGTTTCTCTTTAAGAACTTTCACGTTACCGGCTTTGTCAACAAACTCAATTTTGACGTTGCCGGCTTTTTCCATAGTAACGGATTTTTCACTGTGGTAAAAATCACCGGCAGTCATATGAGAAACATGAGTTTTTGAATCAGACTTCCATGCGCCCATTTTATGTGGAAATTTCTTGGCATATTCCTTAACTGCACGAGCAGATCTTCTGTCGGAGTTTCCTTCACGTAACACTGGATTTACAGCACTACCCAGGCATTTTGCGTAACGGGCATTCAATTCTTTTTCTGCATCGTTCTTCGGCTCTTCAGGGTAATCCGGGAGTTTATACCCCTTTTCCTGCAGTTCCTTGATGGCAGCTTTGAGCTGGGGAATTGAAGCGCTAACATTCGGCAGCTTGATAATGTTGGCCTCAAGCTTCTGGGTAAGATCACCCAGTTCAGCAAGATAATCCGGCATTTTCTGGTCTTCAGTGAGGTAGTCGGGAAAATTGGCGATGATTCTTCCTGCAACAGAGATGTCTCTTGTTTCAACGACAACGCCAGCTGCTTTTGTAAAGGCATTGACGATAGGAAGTAAAGAGTAAGTTGCCAGTGCGGGCGCTTCATCGATTTTTGACCAAATAATCTTTTGCGTTGTCATATTCTCTCCTTAGTTTTTATACACAGAAGCCATTGGCTCTATGAATTAGTATGTGGATGTATCTGCAACACTCAAATGGGCGTATTTGCTACTGTGATGTGAGCCATTTTGATGACAGGACGGGAATGAACGGCATTTGTTTTTTGATAAAACTATAAGTTATAACGCTACTTTATAGCCATGATAAAAATTTTGTATACAGTATACAAAACACGTTTCACTGTCAAGCGAAAATCAGTCTACGTCAGACTGATTTTCAATCAGAAACGTCACCAGCGACTAATTGTTTTTATTAGAATAACGACGCGCCTCAACCGCTTCATCCCGACTGAAATTACGTGGGATTACAAATACCTGGCCAGGCCAAAGCCTTTTAGGATCACGGATCTGGTCCCTGTTGGCACGATAGATAATCGGCCACAGGGTTGAATCGTTGTAAATTTCAGTTCTAGCGGAGATTTGTGGCAATGTTTCGCCACGACGGACGGTGTATGAGGATGGTAATGGTGGCTGGGTTTCTTTACTTTTTTTCTGTCCTGACCGAACTACATCGGTCGATCGAGGCAACGACTGTGCTCTCAGACGTATTTCTTCCTCTACAGCGACACGCAACAACTGTTCTTCGGCTGCTTTAGCAGCAAGTTCATCTAAACGCCGCTGTGCTTCTACATCGCGTTTTTTCTTAGCTCGTGAAACTTCTGCCTGCAGAAGCTCTGCTTTCTGAAAGGCAAGTTGATAATACTGGTCCGCTCCCTTATCATCTTCTCGGACGTGATAAAGTGCTTCACCATGTTCAAAAGTTTCCAGCAGACTTCGATACTCCTGAGGAAACAGCTCCGGAGCGTCATGATTGCCGAGGGCTTCAACAAGAGGGGCTGTTTTGCTGCGCCATGAGGATACGGGACCAGAACACGCCGCCAGCACTGTACTCAATAAAAGTATGTACATAGCCTGGCGGCATATTCCGGTCATTACTAAACTTGTTTTTCGGCCAGACGGATTCCCAGCTCACGAAGTTGCTTAGTGTCAACCGGTGAAGGGGCTTCAGACATCATACAGGTACCTTTTTGAGTTTTAGGAAAGGCAATTACGTCACGTATTGAGTCACTGCCTGTCAGCAACATTATGAGACGATCCATACCAAAAGCGATCCCACCATGAGGTGGTGTTCCAAAATCAAGAGCATCAAGCAAGAAGCCGAATTTACTGCGGGCATCCTCAACGGACATTCCCAGCAGCTTGAACATCAATGATTGAACATGTTCCTGATGAATCCTAATAGACCCACCACCGATTTCATTGCCATTCAGTACAAGGTCATATGCTTTTGCACGGCAGCGACCCGGATCAGATTCGATAAATTCCAAATCTTCATCCATTGGTGCAGTGAAGGGGTGATGTACAGCACTCCAGCGACTTTCGTCCTCATCCCATTCCAGCAGCGGGAATTCAGTTATCCAGACAAAGCGGTAATTATCCTTACTTGTCAACTTGAGCAGGTTAGCAAGATGATTACGTAACTTGCCGAGCGAATCATTAACGACCTTGGGCTTATCAGCCACGAAGAACAGCAAATCACCCTCTTCGGCATTAAAGGAGTTATTCATAGTGGTAATTTCTTCCGCTGTAAAAAACTTCGCAATCGGAGAATGCCATTCACCGTTTTCAATTTTGACGTAGGCGAGGCCTTTTGCTCCATATATTTTTACAAAATCAGTTAAATCATCAATGTCCTTGCGGGAAAATTTAGCGCACCCCTTGGCATTTATTCCTTTGATTGTGCCACCCTTAGAGGCAACATCTGCAAATACTTTAAAGCCCGATGCTTTGACAATATCTGTCAAGTCACAGAGTTCCATCCCGAAACGAAGATCGGGATTATCGAGACCGAAGCGACGGATTGCCTCGGCGTACGTCAGGCGTTCCACCGGCAATTGTACTGACACCCCTTTTGCTTCGGTGAAAACTCGAGCAATCAATCCTTCCATAACCGTAATAATATCTTCCTGATCGATGAAGGACATCTCGCAATCAATCTGAGTAAACTCTGGCTGACGATCGGCTCGCAGGTCTTCATCACGGAAACAGCGGACAACCTGGAAATATTTATCAAAACCTGAAATCATAAGAATTTGTTTAAAAATCTGGGGTGATTGCGGCAGTGCGTAAAAATGGCCCTGATTAATACGTGATGGCACCAGGAAATCCCGAGCTCCTTCAGGAGTCGACTTGGTAAGAAAAGGGGTTTCAAGCTCGATAAATCCGTTATCGGTCAGATATGAGCGGGTCAACTGCGCAACCTTTGATCGCAGGATCAGATTGTACTGCAACTGAGGACGACGCAAGTCAAGATAGCGATATTTTAGACGTATATTTTCATTGATTTCATTATGCTCATCAAGCATAAACGGCAGAGGCTTGGATCGGTTGAGCAGCTTGCACTCCAGCACCTGAATCTCGACTTCTCCGGTTTTCATATTCGCGTTGACGGTCCCTTCTGGACGCGGAATAACTCTCCCCTTAACAGCCAGTACGAATTCACTACGAACCGATTCCGCAACTGCATGGCCAGACAGATTGACTTCCGGATCAAAAACGATCTGGGCTATTCCCTCACGGTCGCGCAGGTCGATAAAGATGAGTCCACCATGGTCGCGGCGACGCAGTGCCCACCCCATCAATATTACTTCACTGCCGATGTCTGCAGCACAGAGATCACCGCAGTAATGTGTTCGTTTCCAATTTCCAAGCATATCCATGATAAAACCTCCATTAGGGTCAAGGGTCAAGGCACTAGTTTTCAAGCCTCACGACCCTAGTTAATTAGTCGTCCAACATTACCAAAGCGCGGGCGCAGTTTGTCTCGATCCCACGACCAGTATTTTATAAATGCCAATCCCTTAATTTGATCACGGCGGACAAACTTCCAAAACCGACTGTCGTAAGAACGGTCGCGGTTGTCACCCATTACAAAGTATGAGTCTGGTGGTACTGTGACCGGACCAAACGTATCACGCGGATTCATTTCTTTTGGAATAATATCTTTTTCTTTATGCACTTCATGTGAATTCTGATAGTGCGTGCCATTCACATAGATTTTTTTATCCTTACCCTCGACCACATCACCAGGAACTCCGACCACCCGCTTGATAAAATCTTTACTGGGGTCTTCCGGATATTCGAAAACGATCACATCCCCCTGGCGTGGATCACGAATCGTCAAAACGCGGGCGTCGGCAAAGGGGATTTTGGTGCCATACATAAATTTGCTGACCAACAGGTGATCACCGATTGCAAGCGTGTCCTCCATCGATCCGGATGGGATCTTGAACGCCTGAACGAGATACGTGCGAATAACCAGAGCAAGTAGCACCGCAATAGCAATTGATTCGGCATATTCACGGATCAGACTTTTCTTTTTTATCGGCTCTGATTGAACCGAAGTGAATTCTGTCTGTAATGATTCCTGATGTTCTTCCATGCGGATTCCTTTATTATTCCAGTCTGTCAGTCAACCTTCAAAATTGCCAAAAATGCTTCCTGTGGTAACTCAACGTTACCAACATTCTTCATCCTTTTTTTGCCCTCTTTCTGTTTCTCCAGCAATTTTCGCTTACGGGTAATATCTCCGCCATAACATTTTGCAAGTACATCCTTACGCATGGCTTTTACCGTCTCACGGGCAATAATTTTATTACCGATGGCCGCCTGAATTGCCACTTCAAACATTTGCCGTGAAATTAACTCTTTCATCTTGGCAACCAGATCACGACCCCGGAAATAGGCTTTTTCACGGTGAAGAATCAATGACAGAGCATCAACAACTTCTCCGTTAATCATGACATTCATTCGAACCAGATCGCTACGTCTGTACTCAAGATGTTCATAGTCAAGAGACGCATACCCTTTGGTGATTGACTTAAGACGATCGTAAAAATCAAGTACGATTTCATTCAGTGGAAGTTCATAGATAATCATGACACGCGTTGGAGTCAAATATTTTATTTCACGCTGAACGCCTCGTTTATCTTCACAAAGTGCCAGCACGCCACCAACAAACTCATTTGGTACATGGATATGAGCAAGAATAAAGGGCTCTTCAAGATACTCCGTACTTTGAAGTTCGGGCATCTGATTGGCGCTCTGAATAGAGTACACTTCGCCGTTCATTTTATGCACCCGATAGACAACCGTCGGAGCGGTAGTAATCAGTTCGAGGCCAAATTCCCGTTCCAGACGTTCCTGAATGATTTCCATATGCAGAAGCCCGAGGAAACCGCAACGAAAACCGAAACCAAGAGCCAGGGACGTTTCCGGTTCAAAGGAAAAGGATGAATCGTTTAATTTCAGTTTGGCGAGTGCGTCACGTAATTGTTCGTATTGCACCGTATCGATCGGATACAAACCGGAGAAAACCATCGGCTTGACCTCTTTAAAGCCATCAAGAGGTACCTCACACTGGCGATGCAGCAGAGTTACCGTATCACCAACTTTGGCATCCGCGACATCCTTAATTCCGGCAATTATGAAACCAACCTCCCCCGCAGCAAGCTCAGGCACTTCAACCATTGTTGGAGCAAAAACGCCAACTTTAAGTGCTTCAAAATTGCTGTTGGTTGACATCAGCTGGATTTTATCACCCTTTTTGAGTGTACCATCAAATAGGCGTACCAAAATGATAACCCCTTGATACTGATCGTACCAGGAGTCAAACAGCAGAGCTTTAAGCGGAGCATCCGGGTCGCCAATAGGGGCAGGTATCTTTTTTACAATCTGTTCGAGGATCTCATGGGTACCGATCCCCTCTTTGGCACTGGCCAGAACAGCATCATGAGCATCAATGCCGATAATGTCCTCGATCTCTTGTTTGACCCGTTCCGGATCTGCAGCCGGCAGATCTATTTTGTTTAATACGGGGAAAACTTCGAGATTAATATCAAGGGCAAGATAGACGTTGGCAAGCGTTTGGGCTTCGACGCCCTGAGACGCATCAACGACAAGCAACCCACCTTCGCAGGCAGCCAGCGAGCGAGACACCTCATAGGTAAAGTCAACATGGCCGGGAGTGTCTATCAAGTTGAGAACATAGTCTACACCGGCGTCTGAACGGTAATTAAGACGTACGGTCTGAGCCTTGATAGTGATACCACGCTCCCGCTCCAAATCCATTTTATCAAGGAACTGGTTCTGTTTATCCCGGTCTGAAACCGTGCCGGTATACTCAAGAAGGCGGTCTGCCAGGGTTGATTTGCCGTGGTCGATGTGAGCGATGATGGAGAAGTTACGAATTTTACTGATTTCCATGAATTCCTTCGTGCTCTAAAAATTAGGACTGTGAACAATAAATAAAGATGGTGGGAAAGTAAAGGGGAAACCGAACGCATCACATATATACCCCTACTGAATGTCAGTAGGGGTATATATGTGATGCGTTCGGTTAAAAATGCGATAACGCTTCGTCAGTGCCTCGCGATGAAGGGGCCTATTTTACTTTATTTTTATTGTCCGTCTTACCATCGCCCGGATCGGTAATACTGTCGGCCATAGAGGATATAATCAAATTCAAGGCCTTTTGTAATCCGTTTTCGGAAATGCTGCCAATACTTGTCCAGACCGCCCTCCCACTTTTAACATCAAGTATTTTTGCGGTTATGCCTACTTTGGCCACCGGCATGGAAAATGACTGGGTTTTGGCATTAAGTTCAAGTTCCCACTCTTGCAAAGTCTTTACCGGTTGTGGGATAGGCATATTTTCTGATTTAAAATATGCCATGTATGCATCATATTCCTTCTGATACCGTTCTTTATCTTTGTCTATTAAGAAGGGAACGATGGTAATATTTTCATTTCCAGTCATGTATTCGGTTATCGAGCCGATCAAAAAATAATTTACTTTAAGTGGCGTGCTTAATTCTTTAATAAGCTCAATTCCTGACGAAGCTTGCTTATCCGCGGGGGTAGCGGCTTTCAAGTCCGTAATAGCTTTTTCAACAATTTCGCGTTCGATGACCACATATCCTTTTCTTTGTAGCTTCAGAATAAGATAATCAGTCGCCTGACTACTGGTTTCCATCCCTGTTTTTTCCTTGAAATTCATGACTGCCAGCGGAATGCCTGTAGAGAAATCAACCTCAGGATTTTTATAGGCATCCAGATTGACCGACTTCCAGGCAACTGTTTTTTTATCGGGATACTCCATTTTGGGTGGTTCCGGGGGTTGAGGAAGTGGCTCAAGCTCAAAAAGTATGTTCTTGTTTTCCTCACTCTGTTCACTGGCGATAACTTTTGGCCGATATCCTTTTAGTAATGCCTTATAAAAGCCTTTCTCCCACAAAGGCTTTTGTTCCGATGCAACATCATTTCTTGATTCGGAATATGGCGCGGGGCCAAGTTCCTTGGTGATAGTATTAATATCTTTACCAAATGAAATGACCGCTCCCGGAGGATTGGAAGTAACTTTGAGGCGAATTGTCGTAACAGGCTGAAGTTCTATATTCTTCTTGATGTCAGACGGCTTATCCTGAAATGGCACAAAGAATTTAAAAGGTTTAAAGCCTTCTTTTTCTAGTCGATAATGTCCGTGCGGATATTTTTTGATATCCGTAGTGACGTCTTTGAGAGGTGTACTCGTATCCAGTTTTATGCCGGATTCATCCTCTTTTAACGAGTAATAGATTGTTGCTCCGCTCGGCGTAGAAGTGATTTCACGGTTTATCGGATCACTCCCCAGCCCTAAAAAGGCCTGCGACCGCAAAGGAGTGAGGACACATATACTCATAACTGCCATAAGAACGATAAAACTATTCAACCTGATCATAATTCCTCCGTGAAAATCAAAGTAACATTCATTTTTTATTATCAATCGCCGGCAGATATTCAGAGTTTTTTTGTTCGTTTGCGTAAATGGTACTGTCATGAGGGATAACGTATCTAAAAGTCATATAAGCTTGTTCAACTGCGTCAACATACCATATTAATTGTATAATGGCGGCGTTTTTTGGACCCATCTTGGGGTTCGCCAAGGAATTTCGAAACTTTCCCCCGGAAACCATCTCCAAAGACCATGGCAGCGGGATATGTATAGCGCAGTTATCAGGACTTTAGCACTTGACAAGTTCTGCGTGCTGAGGCTTATTTAACACAAACAGCCGTACCTTACGCTGGCAGATCTTAGGCTACTCCACCCGGAAGGGATTTTGCTTATCACACTCTTACGCCCCCCACTCAAGTCCGCACCAGCACACAATCATGAATACTGGATGCGGCGGGCGATTATCGAAGCCGTTAAAGCGCAGGCTAAGGACGAGGTGCCGATTGGGTGTGTTATTGTCCACGGTGGGCAGATCATTGCCCGGGGCCATAATCTGCGTGAAACGACACAAGATCCTGCAGGGCACGCCGAATTGATCGCCATCAGAAAAGCCGCTCGGAAACTTGCTTCCTGGCGACTTCTTGACACAACCCTTTATGTCACTCTGGAACCCTGTACCATGTGTATGGGAGCGATCATACTGGCCCGTAT
>CAIRND010000106.1 GCA_903879825.1 uncultured Geobacteraceae bacterium | reverse complement strand
TCATAATGTCAGCGGCCGCAGCGGAGATTTCGTCACGGTCAACGTTGCAGGTCTTGATGACATAATGTTTTCAGACACCCTGTTTGGGCACGGTCGTGGAGCTTTTACCGGAGCTGACCGTGAACGTAAAGGTTTAATTGAAATGGCTGCAGGAGGTACACTGCTGCTCGACGAAATTGGAGACTTGAGTAACGCTTCTCAGGTCAAGCTGCTCCGCTTGCTGCAGGAGGGAGAATATTATCCTCTTGGTTCAGACAGCGTAAAAAGATCAAATACCAGAATTCTGGTCGCAACTAATTCCAGTCTCGAAAAAATGATAAAAAGCGGTACGTTTCGCAGTGATCTCTATTACCGGCTCTGTTCACACCATATCCATTTACCCGCTCTACGAGAGCGTTTGAACGATATTCCCCTATTAGTGGAATATTTTTCTCGGATTGTGGCAAAAGAACTTGGGCGGCGCACCCCGACGGTATCTGCTGATACGCTTGATATGCTGGTCCAGTATGGTTTTCCTGGCAATGTGCGTGAATTGAAAGGTTTGGTCAGTAATGCCGTAGCTGTTTCAACATCCGGAACACTTGTCATTCCAAAATTTAAACCACCGACTCCGGTCGCCCCGCTTATAACTCATGGATCAAGCAACGGCATCCCTTTGCCGTGGATAACCGGCCCTCTGCCTACCCTTAAACAAGCGGAAGATTATCTGATCGGCGAGTCGTTGCGGGTGTCTGGTGGCAATCAACGCGCTGCTGCCGTTATACTGGGAATCTCGCGACAGGCGCTTAACAAACGATTGCTGCGCGAGCCCCATCTTCTTGAAGGCCACGTTTCCCCGCCGCAAACGGCATCTGGAGCTGAAAGTAGTCAACAACCGGGACCAACACTGGGATGAAGCGTTTTATCTTTTGGCATACCGTGCGCGGACGTCTTCTGCTTATGGCAATTGGTATCGAATTACTGATGCTGACGATCATGGTCGCCAATAGTTTGCGACTGCAGCACGAGGCTATGACGAGTCAGGCCCTCTGGCAAGCGGCCCAGATTGCGCCGGTATTGAATGCAGCGATCAAAGCGCCAATGGCCCAGCGAGATTATGTAACAGTGCAGGCGGTGCTTGATGAAAGCCGGGCGACAGAGGGGATCGACTATGTGGTGGTGACTGATACCGCCGGCAGACAGGCTGCGGCCAGCGGCTGGAGAGTCGGAGAACCGCTGCCTGCGCCGAGTACGTCGTTTTCTTTTTTTAATCGACAGAATAAGCCCCGGTTTTCCGTGGCGGTTGACATAGCGCAAAGTGGGCAGCAATTGGGAACACTGCATTTTGGTCTCGATCTTGCCAATATTTTAGACGCACGCTCCACTCTGTTGACTCAGGGAATCGGGATTGCCGCTCTGGAAATTGCACTTTCATCCATTATCCTGTTCTTTTTAGGCGTCTGGCTGACTCGTAACCTCACCACTTTGACAAAGGCCAGTCTGGAGGTTGCTGCGGGAAATCTGACGCCGCAGCGGGTGCCGGAAGGTGGCGATGATGTTGGACAGTTGGGGGCAGCGTTCAATACGATGTCACGGGCCATTGCCGAGCGAATTACTGAGCTGACAGTTGCCAAGGAAAAAGCCGAGTTCAGTGAAAAAGCGCAACTGGAATCTGAGGAGCGCCTCAAACTTGTTCTGGACGGGAGCAACGACGGTATCTGGGATTGGGATATCAGCAGCGGAACCATAGAGATCAACCGGCGCTGGGCCGAGATGATCGGGTATGCGCCGGAAGAGATCGTACGCCATGTACAGACATGGGTCGATCTGGTTCATCCTGATGATCTGCCTTCTGTGCAAAAGGAGCTGAACGCCCACCTGGAGGGGATAACCCCGCTCTACGAAACAGAGCACCGTGTTCGTACCAAAAACGGCGAATGGATCTGGATTCTTGATCGCGGTAAAGTTGTTGCCCGTGACGAATCCGGCACCCCGTTGCGGGCTGCAGGTACTCATACCGATATTACGTCACGAAAAATAGCTCAAGTTCAACTTCATGATCAGGCGGAACAGCTTGAGCTCGAAGTTGCCGTCCGGTGGCGGGCACAGGAAATGCTGGCGATGAATAAAAAGCAGCTGGAAGCCAGCAACAGTTCGTTGCAGCTGCGGATTGACTCCGCTATTTCTGAACTGCGCCAGAAGGACCAGGTGATGATCAGCCAGGGGAGGCAGGCCGCCATGGGAGAAATGATCGGCAACATTGCCCACCAGTGGCGCCAACCTCTCAACGCGCTGGCCATGGTACTTGGCAACATCAAGTCAGCGTATCAGTACAATGAGTTGACCGCTGAATATATTGATAAAACGGTTGAAAGCGGCAATCGCCTGATCCAGAAGATGTCAGCCACCATCAATGATTTCCGTAACTTTTTCCGCCCAGAGAAGGAAAAAAGATTATTCCCGGTACGTGAACAGATTCATCATGCCATTGAGCTGATTGCCGACGGCTTGTCCAGCCAGAATGTTACCATTCAGCTCAATGCTCCCTTCGAGCTGATGCTGAACGGCTTTCCCAATGAATATTCTCAAGTTCTGCTCAACCTTTTTGGCAATGCCAGGGACGCCATAAAAGAATCCGGCGTTGTCGATGGTACGATCACCATCTGCCTGTATGAGCGTGACGCAGAGGTGTGCACCTCCATCAGCGACAATGGTGGCGGTATCCCCCACGATGTAATTGACAAAATTTTTGAGCCCTATTTTTCAACAAAGCAGATGGGTACGGGCATTGGCTTGTACATGTCGAAAATGATTATTGAACGCAGTATGGACGGAACAATAGAAGCCCGTAATACTGATGGTGGTGCTGAATTTATTATTGTGACTCCCAAAACGGGCGGAGTACCATAATATGAATGACAAGAAACTGAATTATTATCTGTACTCCTGTACTGTCAGTATCATTGTCCTGTGGGGAATCCTGTGGTTCCAATACAGTTTTGACAGCAAGCAGGCCAACAGCGCCGCAGAAACAACTGTTTCAAACCTTTCAAAAGCCTTTGAAGAAAACACCCTGGGAATAATCCGGCATCTTGACGAATTTCTCATCACACTCCGCAGGGATTTCCCCGATCGCCAGGAAAATATCGCTGCTCTGATCACCTCCTATAACCGTCACTCAGAACAAAAACTTATCATCCAATTGAGCATCATCGATCCCCGCGGTATTATGGTGTACAACTCCATGGGGATGCCCGATACGCCGTTGGACCTGAGTGACCGTGAACACTTCCGCGTTCACCTGAACAGTCGTGAAGACAACCTGTTCATCAGTAAGCCGGTCATGGGGCGCAGCTCAAAAAAATGGAGTATCCAGTTCACCAGAAAACTTCTCAATCGAAATGGTACCTTCGCCGGGGTTGTGGTGCTCTCGGTTGCTCCGGACTATTTCAGTAACTTTTACCAGAGCATTAATATCGGTAAAAAGGGGGCTGTCACTCTTCTGGGTCTTGATGGGGTTATACGGGCACGGACCTATGATTCTTCAACGGGGAAAGATCCGATCGGGACGGTTATTCCACTCACTAATCCGCTCCTCGACCCGACCAAGCCACCGATCGGTGTGTACCGCGCGCCTAGCATCATTGATGGTGTCGTTCGCATTGCATCCTACCGGCGTCTGAAAAGCTATCCTCTGGTGGTACGTGTTGCCATTGCCGAGGACGAAGCCTTCACTGCTCTCCGCTGGCACCGTACCAGCCTGATTATTTTGGGGACTCTCAGCACCGGTGGGCTTCTCCTGGTACACTGGCTGACCTTTCGTCTTGCCACTCGCCAGCAATTATTCAGGAAGGAGCTGGAAGCGATTAACAGCTCGTTGCAGCTGCGTATTGATCAGTCGGTTGCGGAACTGCGTCAAAAGGATCAGCTCATGATAACTCAGGGGCGTCAGGCCGCCATGGGAGAGATGATCGGTAATATTGCCCATCAGTGGCGTCAGCCTCTTAATGCCCTGGCGATGGTACTGGGGAATATAACATCAGCGTTTCAATACAATGAGCTGACCGCCGGATACCTTGATGAAACAGTTGAAAACGGCAACCGCCTGATTCAGAAGATGTCTACCACCATCAATGATTTTCGCAACTTTTTCCGCCCGGAGAAGGAAAAGAGAGCCTTCCCGGCACGTGAACAGATCAACCAGGCTGTTTTGCTTGTGGGGGCCAGCGTAACCAGCCAGAACATTATCCTTCGAGTTGATGCCCCCAATGAGTTGATACTGATCGGTTTCCCTAACGAATATTCGCAAGTGCTCCTCAATCTGATCGCTAATGCCCGAGATGCCATAAAAGAATCCGGTGTGTTACTTGGCACGATTACCATCAGTTTATTCGAGCGCGACGGACGGGGGTGTACCTCTGTAAGCGATAATGGCGGCGGCATCCCAGCCGACGTTCTCGACAAAATTTACGAACCCTATTTTTCTACAAAGCAAATGGGCACCGGAATTGGTCTTTATATGTCGAAAACGATTGTTGAGCGCAGTATGGATGGTACTATTGAAGCCCATAACATTGAAGGCGGTGCCGAGTTTGTTATTTCAACGCCACTTGAAGGGAATATTTCATGACGATCAATACACTGGACCAAAACTTCCTTAAAACTCTTACCGTATTGTATGTCGAGGATGATGCCGATACTCGAATCCAGTTCGGTGATTTTTTGCGGCGTCCCGTCGGCACGCTGATCTTAGCCACCAATGGCGTGGAAGGGGTGGAGGCGTTTATCAATACTACTCCGGATATTGTTATTACGGATATCCACATGCCGCTTATGGATGGCTTGACCATGGCGGCAGAGATTCGCAAGATCGCTCCGACAGTGCCGATCATCATTACAACGGCTTTTGAACAGACCGACTATCTGATGCGGGCCATCAATATCGGTATAGACAAGTATGTTGTTAAACCGGTTAATAGTTATCTCCTGTTTGAGAGTCTCCTCGAGTGCGCTCACCGCCAGAGAGCCGAGGAGCAGCTTCACCGTGCACAAGAGCAGAAACTCCAGGATATGGCTGAGAGACAGCAGAAACACCGCGATGAGCTGCGTTCCATTTTTGAATTATCGAATGCGGGGATTATCCTCGGGGACAACCGCGGTGTTATAACGTTCGCCAGCCCGCGCATGGCAAAAATGCTTGGCCGCCCGGTCGAAGAGTTGACCGGCAGCAGCTATGTTGATCATGTTCATCCAGATGATTGTGAGCAGATCACGGAAAAACTGCAGGGTTTCCTGGCCGGATGGAACGGCAACATAGACACCGAACACAGGTTTGTGCGCTCTGATGGGACCTTCTTCTGGGGACACCTGGCGGCAAGTTGTATCAAAGATGAGGATGATAATCTACAAGCGTTGGTGGGGGTGGTTTCCGACGTGAGCGACCGTAAGCATGCGGAAGAAGAACGCGTACTACTGGAACATCAGCTGCTCCACTCACAGAAGCTTGAGTCAGTCGGTGTGCTGGCCGGTGGCATTGCCCACGACTTTAACAACGTACTTACCATCATAAACGGTTATGCCGCCCTGTTGCAGACTACGCTCATAGATGACGCAGAAAACCTGAGCTTCGTCAAAGAAATATCGGCCTCCGTAGCCCGTGCCACTGATATGACCAGAAGCCTTCTGGCCTTCAGCGGGAAACACGAAGTGCTGTTGCGCTACGATGACCTTAACCAGATACTGGCCAATCTTCGCAATAGCCTGGGTCGCCTGATCCGTGAGGATATTCTGCTCTCCATCGGGGTTGGCGGGGATCGGCTGCCGGTATACGTCGATCGGGTGCAGATCGAACAGCTGTTGATCAACCTGGTGGTCAATGCCAGAGACGCCATCGGAACGGGCGGCACGATATCCGTAGCAACGATGCTGGTGAACATCGAACACAATCGCGTGGAGGGAAATGCGGTCATTCCGCCGGGCGAATATGTCTGTCTTTGTGTCACCGACAGCGGTTCCGGCATGGAGGCTGATACAATCGAACATATCTTTGAACCGTTTTTTACGACCAAGGAGAAGGGTAAAGGCACTGGGCTCGGGCTTGCCATCGTCCATAGCATTGTCGCCAAACATAATGGCTGTATCTCTGTTATCAGCGCTCCGGGTGCGGGTACGGAGTTTCGCATCTATCTGCCGCAGTATGCCGGAGAAATCCCGCAGAGGCTCGTTGGACCTAATGAAACACTCGATCTCCATGGCACGGAAACAGTGCTGATGGTGGAAGACGACAAAGCCGTTATGAAGCTGCATAAAGAGATGCTCGGTCGCTACGGGTACACCGTTCTGCACGCGTACCACGGAATTGAGGCTCTGGAGTTGTTTAACGCCAATCGCGACAAGATTCAGCTCGTCGTCGTCGATGTGATCATGCCGCACTTGAACGGCGGCGAAGTGGTAAGGCAGATCAGGCAGCAGTGTCCGGAACTGCCGGTCATCATGACCAGCGGCTATACCGACGAGATCATCGACCGGGCGTCTATCGACGAACTCAAGGTTATTTTTCTTCAGAAGCCGGTTCAGCGTTTTGATCTACTGGCGACCATACACCGATGCCTGCACCCAACTGCATGAAATAAAAAGGATAGACAATGCCCTGCATACTGCTTGTAGACGACGACCGCGAACTGCTGAAAGTGACTGCACACCTGCTGACAGTGTACGGACATCAGGTGTTCTGCGCCGGAAATGGTATGGATGCCATCAAAGTCATGGAACGCGAAGCGGTCGAACTGGTGATCACTGACATACTCATGCCGGATATGGATGGCTGCGAATTGATCATGGCGCTGCGCAGTCGTCCCACTCCGCCTCGCATCATCGCCATCTCGGGCGGTTCGGGCAGGCTTGATAGTGACTACCTGCTTGAGTTAGCCAGGGTCATGAAAGCTGACAAAGTGCTGCACAAGCCGTTTGATCTTGCGAACATCAGCGCCGCAATTTCAGAAGTGTTGCAGATGCAGCCGGTTGGTCCATCCGCATGTTAGGCCACGTTGCGCTCCACCGGGGCCACTTAAAAGGGAGACTGTCATGAATATCAACAGGTTGGATCAAGATTTTCTGAAAAATCTTACTGTGCTCTATGTTGAGGATGATACTGACACCAGGGAACAGTTCAGCGAGTTTTTGCGCCGCCCGGTCGGCACCCTGATAACCGCCGCCAACGGTGTGGAAGGACTGGAAGCTTTTAAAATGAATGCCCCGGACATTGTCGTTACCGACATTCTCATGCCGCAGATGGATGGCTTAACCATGGCCCATGAAATTCGTGGCATTGACTCGGCTGTTCCTATTGTCGTTATCACGGCTTTTGAGCAGACAGATTATCTGATGCGGGCAATCAACATCGGTGTTGATAAATATGTCACCAAACCGGTCAACAGTTATCTGTTGTTCGAGTGCCTGCTGGAGTGTGCTCACCGTCTGAGGGCTGAGGAGCAGCTCGAGTTGGTGCATGAGCGAAAAATCCAGGACCTGGCGATGAAACATCACAAAATTGTATCTGTTCTGGCGGGCGGCATGGCCCATGATTATAATAATCTCCTCCAGGCAATCCTGGGGTACGCCTCGCTGGCCAAGATGAAACTAGACCCTCTCTGCGAGAGCAGCGCACATCTGGAACATGTTGAGCAATGCTTCACAGAGGCGCGCGAACTGGGCCAGATGCTGCTGATTCTTGGTGAGGATAACAGCGAATACATGCAGTGCAGGCCTTTGATGCCGCTTGTTCAGCACACTATTCAGGCAACAATATTGGGAGCTCTTGTTACTTTGGACCTTGATCTTGACGATGACGCTCCGGTTATCAAATTTATGGAACATCAGATGCAGCTCGTGTTTTCAAGTATGGCAACCAATACACTTGAAGCGATGCCTTCGGGTGGGTCACTCTACCTGTGTGGTCGTACGGTGACGTTAACCGAACATGACTCGCTGCCACTCGTGCCGGGAGTGTATCTGCATATCTCGCTTACCGATACCGGTGCCGGGATCGCTGAGGAGGTCCTGCCAAAAATATTTGACCCGTATTTCAGCACCAAACAAAGGTGCAGCCAGAGAGGTATGGGATTGAGTCTTGCGCTGTGTCATACAATCGTCATGAAACACGGGGGAATTATCACCGCCGAATCCGTTCCCGGAAAGGGCGCTACATTCCATGTCTGGTTGCCGGTCGCAGCTTAGGAGCTGTTTTTTACCACCACCCTTCGAGCTGCCGCAGTAGCAGAAGGGTGGTTTTTGCTGTTGACGCTCCAATCTGTACATACGTTGCATGAGCAACCAAAGTTGCACCGCTAAAACAGCTGTAAATATAGTAGTTTATCGAAAAAAGCCCCGATATTTGTCAACTAACGTCGCTTTCCCTCCCTGGGTACTTCCTTCCATAAAATTTACATAACACACTGCAATAAGGACTTTTTTCAAAATATGGGTATTGGCACAGTCATTGTATAATCTGACTGCAGGCCTTGTCCTTACTGCTGCCTTGTACCTTGCGATAGTGCTATTTACTCTCGAATCCGGGTACAAAAAAGTAAACCGGGCACTGTCAATGGCACATCCTGGATACATCTTGGACAAACGGGGTACTACGCATGTTCTCGTCACTTACCATAAAGCTGTCAATCCTCGTCTCCATCTCCATAGTACTGGTTTACCTGTTGATGTCACAGATACCAAGCAGCGATTTTGTCCGTCTGTCGGTTGGCATCGTGGCTGCACTGTTCATCAGTACACTGTTTATACATCGGTATGTCACGACTCCTCTTAACAAACTGATCCAGTCCATGCGTCTACTTGAACAGGGAAATTCAACCGCCAAGCTCCATATAAACGGCAGTCGACAGATGAAAACTCTCTCTGACAGTTTCAACCTGATGGTTGACCGCATCATGCAACTGGTTGACAACACAGCCGAACAGGTATTTGAGCTTGCCCAGGCGCAGGAACGTACGGGACATAACGCTGAGCTCCACTTACTCAATAATGAGTTGGAAAAATCACTGGCTGACGTCCGCCTTCTGAACATCAGGCAGGAATCAATCTATCTCAGTATTCTTAATGCTCTGGTAAGTACTCTCGAGGCGAGTGATCCGTACACTCACGGCCACTCGGCGCGTGTCACCCGCTATAGTTTGGCGCTTGCCACCAGAATAGGCCTGTCCAATGAACGTTCCAGTATGCTTGAGCAGGCAGCAATCCTGCACGACATCGGCAAAATAGGCATAGACAAAAGCATACTGCACAATCCAGGACGTTTGAATGATGAAGAGTTGGCAATCATGCGACAACACCCGGTAATAGCCACGAATATTCTCAGACATGTCGATCATTTGGCTGATGTGCAGGATTGCGTTGTTAAACATCATGAACGCTTCGACGGCACGGGGTATCCCCACGGGATCAGTGGCAGTAATTTGCCGATAGAGGCACGCATCATGTCTATAGCGGATACCTATGATGCCATGACATCCCACCGTCCCTATCGGAGAGGGTTGCCTGATGAAGTAGCCATCAAGGAGTTGTCTGACAATGCCGGAAGCCAGTTTGATCCTGAGTTGGTGGAGCATTTTATCGCTCTGTGGCGTGAGGGCGTCCTGACTGACATATCCGGTGATTATCTGGCGTGAATAACATACCGACATCAGATGGTGCAGTGCAGAATTTTACCAACGAAAAGGAGCAGAGGCATGAATAGTTTTAAAATCGGAACACGTCTTACCAGCGGCTTTTTCGCGATGTTGCTGATGTTGGCTGTTATCGCCGGGGTAAGCTACTTCAACGTGAATACACTTAACAGTGAGATACGTGTCCTTACTGAAGATAAATGGGTTAAGAGCGAGTTGGTGAATGACCTGATAAATAAAATGGACGAGGTTTCCATTTCTGCCCACACCATGATGCTGGCGAACAACGCAGCTTCCATGAAAACGGAAGAGGGTGCTATCGCGGTTTCGTTAAAAAATATCGATCAGGATCTGGAAAAACTCGGCAAATTAGTTGCGTCAGCACAGGGGAAAAAACTTTTAGGTGCGCTGATGGCTGGTCATAGCGTCTACCTGAAAGAGCTCACTGCGTTCTTGAATACCAGTCGCGCCGGCAAACAGAAGGAGGCGAGCGCCCTTCTCCTTGGTCCCGTCACTCTGAGTAAAAAAAACTGCCACACGGCGGTGGATGACCTGGCCCTGTATCAGGATGGTGAGGTTGTGCGGCTTGGCCTGGAATGTAACGCCATAGCGGCCATGACCAATACCGTCACGCTGGTCATGGCCATCATTGCACTGCTTATCGGCATGCTCTCTTCTCTTTATTTAACGAAATCAATTTCAACGCCGCTGCATATGTGTGTCGAGGCAGCGGTGAAAATAAGCGAGGGTAATACTGCGGTCTCACTTGATACGACAGCCAGGGACGAGACCGGCGTGTTGCAGCAATCAATGGCTCAAATGGTGGCAGCGATCAGGCTGATGATTGACGATGCCAAGATGCTTGCGGATGCGGCCGTGGCGGGTGCATTGGCGACGCGGGCTGATGAGACGCATCATCTTGGAGAGTTTCGAAACATTGTGCGGGGTTTCAACGAAACACTCGATGCGGTTGTAACGCCCATTAACGAAGTTCGCACCATCATGGAAGCCATGGCGAAAGGTGAGCTGAGCCACCGCATGACCGGAGATGTACACGGCGAATTTGCCGTAATCAAGGAAAGTCTTAACAACTCACTGGCGACCTTCTCCGCTGCTATTGGCACCATTACACAAAATGCCCGTCAGGTTGCAGCCGCCTCGGCTCAAACCTCCGGAGCCGTCAGTCTGATCTCAGATGGCTCACACAAACAGTTCCAGGCTATCGTGCAGGTTGCTACGGCGGTAAAACAGACGGCGGCATCAATTGCCGATATTTCTCGTAATACGGAGCAGGCCAGCCTGTGGGCCAAGGATTCCGTCACCATCGTCGCAGAAGGTCAGGCCAAGATGGCGCTGATGGTCGATGTAGTCAACTCGATTGTCAACAACAGCGAAAAAATAAATAAATTTAGTTCAGTAATCGAAAAAATAGCGACCAAGACCAACATGCTTTCGCTGAATGCGGCAATCGAGGCTGCCCGCGCCGGCGAGCATGGGAGAGGTTTTGCTGTTGTTGCCGAGGAGGTTGGCAAGCTTTCCGTCACGGTTGCTGAGTTAACACAGGAGATTGCCGCGCTCGTCAATCAGGCGGTCAAAGAGGCCAGTTATGCTGTGGCAACCGTCAACGAGATCAGCGGCGGCATGCGTAAAATAAGCGCCGGTACGTTGCAGACGGAATCGATGCTGCAGCGAATATCTGTCGCCCTTGAAGAACAGAGTGCAGCCGTACAGGACATCAATGTAAATATAACCTCACTTAACCGCGTGGCAGAATCAAACGCCGCCGCCTCGGAAGAAATCACCGCCACAGTCGTTGAATTGGCACGATTGGCAGATAACACCCGCAGGGAAGCCGAACAGTTCAGTGTGTAAATACCTGCGCCGGGGCTTTACCTTATGACGTGCCGAGTTGTGCACTCACATATCGACACGCTGCTTGCTGATCTCAAAACGGCGACTGAAACGCTCACAGAATCACTTCAGAGTGTTCATGGGGGCATTCCCATAGCGCCGATTCCGAAACGTATCGACACGCTGAAGGGAATCGTGCACGTCCTGATGCGGGAAGTCGAGCGCCGCTATGGTATCGCGCCCGGCTCTCAGGTAGAGCGCAAGCTGGGGCGGATTTTTGCCACAATGACGCATGATGATTTACAAAATTGGAGCCTGATGTTGCTTTCACCCGCTGCCAATGAATCAGAATGGCTTTCGCTGGTTGAGTGTCTGACGGTACATGAAACCTATTTCGACCGTGACCGGGAACAGTTGGGGATTCTCGACTCTGAAATCCTGCCGCGCATGATAGAGCGGAAGCAGCGCTCCGGCGACCACACGCTGCGGATCTGGTCTGCCGGCTGTTCAAGTGGCGAGGAAACCTACAACCTGACGATGATAGCGCTTTTATCCCTGAAAAACGCCGGTTTCGCGTGTGAACGTGAGGATGGTTCACTTACACCGATACCGGGCTGGAACCTCTCCGTACTGGGTACTGACATCTCGTCACAGATGATCCGGATTGCCAAAAGCGGCACGTACTCAACCATAGAAATGGGCTCGTTCCGTAATATGAATCCTGCGCTGTGGCGTTTTTTTGAAGAGATAACTGGCCAAAATGACGTGGCAGAGGGTGAGCGCACCATGCGCATCACGCCCAGCGTTTCCGGTTTAACTCGATTTTTGCGTCACAATCTCCTCGAACCGTTGCCGGAGATGCCGCCATTTGATCTGATTCTCTGCCGTAACGTACTGATCTATTTTCAATACAGTAAAAAAGTGGTGCAGGAGCAGCTCTGCAGCAAGCTGGCGTTTGGCGGGACGCTGATGCTGGGTGCTACTGACGTCATGACTCACCGGAAAAAACTGCAACAGCACCAGGATAACGGTCTTTTTTGGTACGTCAAAACAGAAGCGGGGGCAGACAGGTGGAAATAGTCATATTTCAAGTGGGCCAATGTCTGTACGGAATAGATGCTGAAGCGGTCAAGGAGGTCATTGATCCGGTGCCGGTGACGGCACTGCCGTTTGTATCGGTGGAGGTGGACGGTCTCATCAACGCTGCCGGGAGGATTGTTCTGCAGATAGATGCTGCGCGGCGCCTGAACGTACCTATGTTGTACCAGGAGGAGGGTGTGGTTCTGATTGTCGCGACCGGTCAGAGCGAATGTGCCTGTCGGGTATCGCGGATAATTACGCGGGCGACCATAGAAACGAAAAATATCTCTTACGTTGCGGCGTCAGAATTCGTCGTGAGTGATCATCTCCTCATGGGTGAGTTTTGCTGGAATGATTCTCTGGTAACAGTGCTGGAGCCGCGTTATCTCTTGCGTGAGCAGCCGATGAAGAAAAACAGGGATGAAGAACGTGTCACTTTATTGCCTGGAACAATATCTCATGTACTGCTGCAACCGAGTGCCATTCACGCCCCTGATTTTCTCTGCATCGTGTTTAGTTGCCACAACGAACTGTTTGCACTTCGCAGCGGCGATGTTGCCGAAGTAGTCGAAAGTGGCGACCTGATTCGGTTATCGGAAAACTTCGGGGGTCTCCCCGGAGTCATGCTGTTACGTGGGGCACCGCTGCCGGTGGTCTCCATGCTCTCCCTCTTTTTTGACAGATACGGAGATGACGGTGAGCCGTTGCCGTTTACGCTGGTCGTCTCAGCCAATGATTGCCGGGTTGGATTACAGGTGGATCGTATCGTGGGTATGAAGCGCTTTGCCTGTGACTCATTGCTGCGGATAGGTGGCAATCAAGACGTGCTGGAAGGTTTGGTCACTACACAGGATGGCACGCAGGTGGTGCTTGTCCGCCCTGCATCAGCAGTAATGAAATATTGGGCGGCGGCTCATTCAATATAGGAGCTGCATGATTAATTCGAGCGTAAAGGCTGGCCACGTGAAAATAAAAGTGCTTGTGACGGATGATTCGGCCTTTATGCGTACCGCTGTACGGATGATGCTGAAGGATGATGCCGGAATTGATGTCATTGGCGAAGCCCGTGATGCGCTCACGGCGATACAGATGGTTGAGACGCTCAACCCGGATGTTATTACCATGGATGTGGATATGCCCGGCATGGACGGAGTGATGGCCACCCAGATCATCATGGAGCGTTTTCCGCGACCGATCATTATGCTGAGCAGTCTGACCGATCGTGGCAGCGAAACAACCATCCAGGCGCTTGCGGCCGGTGCAGTAGACTTCATTCCCAAAAAATCATCTTTTGTGCAGCTAGATATTGCCCAAATCAGTTCTGAGTTGCATAAGAAAATCCGCTTTTGGGGGGAACGCCATCTCAAGGCTGCTACCGGTACCGGTAAAACGGTGCCCGATCGGGCAGTAAAAGGGCTGCGGCACTTCTCGAACGAATTTCAGCCAGAACTCGTCGTCATAGGGGCCTCTACCGGTGGACCGGCAATTTTATCAAAACTGCTCAGCAGCATGGGACGGCTGACCTGCCCGGTCGTCATAGCGCAACATATGCCTTCGACGTTCACGGAAGGTTTTGCCAGGCATCTTTCAATGGATACCGGCTTGAACGTGGTGCATGCATCGGATGGCCTGGAGTTGTTACCGGGCGTCATTGCCGTGTGCCCTGGTGGAGTTGACACCACGGTTTCGGAATCACTGCCGGGTCGCCTTCACATCTGTCTCACACGGAATTCAGCCGCTTTGATTCATCCTTCGGTGAATGTACTTTTTGCCTCTGCTGCCCGTCTTAATCGCAAAACTGCTGCCATTATACTGACCGGAATGGGCAGTGATGGCACGATTGGCGCCCAGGCGCTGGTGGGAAATGGCTGTCCCGTACTGGTGCAGGAACCGGGCGAATGCACCGTTGATGGTATGCCCTCTTCTGCCATAGAGGGTGGTCACGTGAATGAGGTGTTACCTGTCGATGGCATTGGAAGGCAACTCAGGAAATGGGCAGGTGTCAGTGAGTTGCAATACAACTGAAACGTAATAATGGGAGATGTGACTGACATGATTAAGAAAATTCTGGTGGTTGATGATTCATTCGTCATGAGAACGCTGATCAAGGATATTATCTCGTCCGACCCCGATCTGCTCGTTGTCGGTGAAGCTGCCAACGGTACCGATGCATTGGAAAAAGTCAAACTGCTGGCACCTGATGTGATGCTGCTTGATATTGAAATGCCGGGTATGGATGGCATTGAATGTCTTAAGCGCCTTAAGCTTATTAGCCCGTGCAAAGTAGTGATTGTGTCCTCAGTCGCCCAGGTTGGTTCTCCACAGGCCATGGAAGCTCTCCGTCTTGGCGTGATTGAGGTCATATCCAAACCTTCCGGAGCGTTGAGTCTCGACCTGAAATCAAAAAAAGGGAGTGATATTGTGAAAATTTCCCGACGGGCGGCTGGACTGGCGGAATGAGCGACTTCATCGAAAATATCTGGTCTCAATTTGGCATGGAGACTCAGGAACATATCGAGGAGATCGAGCTGAAACTCGTAGAAACGGAACGATCCGGTGCCACTTCCGAACATGTTGCCAGTCTCTTTCGCGCCTTTCATTCGTTAAAAGGCCTTGCTATCGCCATGGATTTAAACTCCTTTGCGCGCTTAGCCCACAGGGCCGAAGATATTTTAGGCGTAATCCGCGAGGGGGCGTTTCCGCTCAATAGCGACGTTATTTCACTCCTTCTGGACGCTCTTGATGAAATCAAGGTGTTGCGCCGGAGCGTCGTAGCACTGCATAGCAATGCTGAAGCCGACTCGCAGTTGATGGAGCACCTTGCTGAAACATTCAGTTCAATGGAACAGACCGTTGTGACCCGTGAGATATCCTGTGAAACGGATTCTGCCACGACACAGCATACGGACCCGGAAATACTCAGCTATTTTTTTGAACTGTCCCGGGAAAAAACTGCAGCCATTTCCTGTGCGCTGGGAATACTCACATCGGAATTAAAAAAAGCTACTGAGCAGGAAGTCGAGGAGTTAGTTGCCCGTGTTGCGACCGAAATCGACCAGCTTGCGTATGCCGCAGAAGCGATGGACTTTTTAGATCTGGTGAAAATATTACATCAGCTGCGCTCTGCACTAATCGCCCGGAGCACAAGAGACTACGAACTGCCGGTCTCCCTCGCTGCCCGCCTTTTGGAATTGCACGATCAGCTCCGCGTTATCGAAAGCATGTGCGGCAACAGCGATGCAGGGTCGAACACCGTCCATACTTTTCTTGGCGATACAGTGCCGCTCAATCATCAGGCCGCGCCTGCTGCCGCTGCAGACGGCAGTACACATAATGCCATCCGGATTAAAGGCGAATCGCTGGATAACTTTATGAATCAGATCGGTGAGTTGACGCTGGTGCGAAGTCGCCTGAACCACATCATTCATGATGACCGGCTGCATATGCTGATTACCTGTCTGAAACATCTAAAAAACAGCAACAGCCAGGATGCCTCTGAATTATTGTGTCTGGCTGAAGAGCACCGCCGCGAATTGGTTGAAACCGACCATCTGCTGCATAATTCTCTCGGGCGGCTGCAGGAGGGTGCCGTCCGATTGAGGGTGGTTCCCGTTGACATGGTATTCAAACGACTGCCGCGTGTTGTGCACGATCTTTCCCGGAGCATGGGGAAAGAAATCCGGCTTGAAGTGAACGGACAGGACGTTAAAATCGATAAGGCAATGGTGGAAATCCTCATGGATCCCCTGCTTCACATGGTGCGCAATAGCGTTGATCACGGTATTGAGATGCCGGCGGCACGAACAGCTGCGGGTAAACATACGGAGGCCGTTATACGGGTTTCAGCTATTCAGTTCGGTAACCGCATCGTTATTGAAGTCTCGGACGACGGTGCAGGTATCGACATGGAAAAAGTGATGCTTAAAGCGGTAGAGCATGGCTTGGTTATGGGAAGCCGTGCCAAGCCCCTCTCGAAGAAAGAGCTGCTCCATATTATTTTTCAGCCCGGATTTTCCACTGCGACCGGCGTAACGGAAACATCGGGCCGTGGTGTCGGACTGGATGTGGTGATGAATAATGTCACGCGCATGGGTGGAACACTCTCTGTGGACTCTGAGCACGGGTGCGGCACAACGTTTACCCTGCACATGCCTCTCTCGGTAGCTATTCAGGATGTACTTCTGGTAGAGGCATCAGGGCAGACTCTCGCACTCCCTGAGCGGAACGTATCTGAAGTGCTTGATGTTGCCGCCGAAGATCTGCTGTCAGTCCGTGGTGAGCGGGGCACTCTGCTACGAGGAGCATTTCTTTCTTTGCATCGCCTCTCGGATCTACTTGGATATCCAGCCTCAGTGACGACACAAAACAGCGGAGGTAGTGCCGTCGTTGTGACCAATGGCACCGATATAATCGGCCTTGAGGTGGACAGGGTGGTGCGGCGTGAGGAGCTGTTTGTCAAGATTGTTCACGAGTCAGTCGTTACGCTGCCCGGCGTGGGTGGTGCTTCCATACTCGGCAACGGTCGGGTTGTGCTGATTTTGGATGGAGAAGACTTGCTTCGGATAGCACGGGCATAATGTGGCAGCAGCCGTGCTGCATTATCTTCCATGGACAAGAGTTGCGGGAGCAACCTCAATTGCTTGGCAAATTACCGATGTACTTCAAATAGTTAGCTTCAAAAACATGAAATACGTCAACTAAAGTTGCTTTTTGATCCTGGTGGAGTGGCTGCAGGCTGTGCTGTAACTATCTGAAATTATGGAATATAATAGTAAACGTATCTTGGCCCTTAACTTGCTATTTAATCTCTATATACCGGTGTTTGGTTCAGGGATTGTGCTCAGAGTTTTATTTCCGATGTGGGGGGTCGCTATGCAATCTGTTTGGATCGCGTTTCTTGTGGGAATGCTGTTAGGTACGGTGCTTGGATTTGTCGTGTTATCTCTGCGTCTTGTGTCAATGAGGCGCGACAAGAGGCTTCCCCTCTTGGGGCGTGTAACTCTCAAGAATAACGGCTTTTTTGAGGGTGATAACAGAGTGACAGCTGACCGATTTACCGATGTGACGCAGTGCGTAAGTTAACAGTAAGGGGCACCATCATGTATGAATCATGGCAGTTCAGATCGAAAGCGGGTGTCGGTACGGATGATCTTGAGCTCTTCAGTTCCGGATTTTATGCGTATCAACAAGAACACTACAATACCTCTATAAGCTACATGGACATTCTGCTGCAGAGATACCCCACCACTGTTTTGCGGGATATGGCACTGTTCTGGCTTTCCCAGGCCTATTTCAAAGCGGGGTACCGTCAAGAGGCAGCTCGTAGCCTGGTGCAATTTTTTCGTGAATTTCCGGCTATGAACTATATAAAACAAGAAATTGATGAAGAGCTGATTGAACTGGCACGCCAGTATGAAGTTGAATAGTCTCTTAAACGAATAACCGGGGGAGGAGGTCTGAAATGATTAAAACAGTGTCAGGTAAATCGGGGTTCACACTTGTAGAGTTGATCGTTATTACGGCGATTATCGGAGTGCTGGCCATGATGTGCATCCCGGCATATGCCCAATATCTTTCGAAAACCTACAATGCGTCGGCTGCCTCAGATATTAAAAACATGAAAACCGGCATGGAAACCTTTTATAGTGAAAATAATTGTTATCCGACAAGCCTGACGTTCCAATAACAGCCATGCGTATGTCACCAGGATAAGGTGCGCTCTGAAACAAATTCTCTGCTCTTTCCGGTGAGTGAATCGTAAAAGCGCACCCTCTGCGCAAGCAGTTGCAGTGGGGTGCTAAAGTTGTCCTCACTTTCGGCCTGCAGCTCAGGATAATAGCGGTCGTGCAATATTCCGAAACCAAGTTCCCCCATGTGAATCCGCAACTGGTGCGTCTTGCCGGTTCTCGGTTGCAACATAAAGCGTCCCCTTCCTTCGTTAACCTCAGCGAGAGTAATGGTTGATCTGGCATTGACTGTGCCAGGCACCGTTTTCATCCGAAACCATGGCTCTCCCCGCTCAATTCTGTTCTCGATATCCCATGATGCTGTCTTCTGAAGCGGATGACATAGTGAAAGTGCTTGATACGTTTTTTCAACGAGTCCGTTCATAAAGAGAGTGCCGTAGAATCCCCTTGTTTTTTTATTGACTGAAAACAGTACTACTCCGGCGGTTTCTCTATCAATGCGGTGCAGGGGCGCCAGGTCTTCGATCCCGGTGCTCCGCCGCAAACGGTTCAGCAGACATTCGTCTACATAACGGCCACCAGGGGTCACCGGCAGAAAATGCGGTTTGCAGGCAACCAGAAGTTCATCATCGCTGAACAGGATTTTTTCAGCGAAAGGAATGAGTGGCTCGCTACTGACCTCCCGAAAATAAAAAATGCGCCGGAGCGGGGTGTAAAGGGTATCCAGCGTTATCTTCTGAGCGTGTTCGTCCTGTACCTTGCCCTCTAACATGCGTGTTTCCCACATTTCTTGTGAAATTGCCGGAAATCGTCTACTCAGGAAAACGAGGATTGAAGGGTAGGGCTTTGCTACCTGCGGCATGGTGACGATGGAAGGATGTTTCGAAATTCCCATATAAAAATCCCTCGCTCAGGCAGTGTGATTTTAATTGTATCCAAGCGGCGCTAAAACTCGATGTTCGGGCGGATGACCGCCATGATAGCCTGATGGTCGGTGTCGTGCAGTCTGCCACTGTAGGTTGCCGGGTCTTCCCAGATAAAGCCAACGTCAAGCCGCATGGCAACCCGCCACTTGGAAATAGGAAACTTCTTGCCGATGGTATATTCCTGACGAAGCGGTCGACCGTCCTTGATAGAAAAATCCCAACGAAAGTCGATAGAACTGTTATCAAGAAAACTTAAAAAAGCTGAGTTGAAATCTAGGTCGCTTCGTCGGAAGCCAAGATATACGGTATTTGAAATGTCCGGGTTTTCGTGGGTTTTTGCTCCGACGCGAAAACTCCAGCTCAATTTTTCATTGGCAAAAACACGATCCCCCTTCAACTTCCACTCCGATTCAAGGTTATGATCGGGAATCAGCACATTACGTTTGATATGCTGGTTGGAATAGCTGAAAAGATAGCCCATATATCCTTTATTGGAGCAGACTTTCTCTTCGCCAGGTTTGACAAAACTGACCATGTCACCGATGAAAAGTGAGAAGGCATAAGGTTCTTGAAACCCGGCGGTAATGGCTTCCAGAAGATTAAGATCGCTGGTGCCGACATTGAAGGCACGATAAATTTCGGGGGTGTATTTCTTTGCGCCAACGCCAAGGAGTGGCATGGGAAAAACTGCTGCTTCCAGGAGTATGAAGCGGGGTACGAGGACATTCTTGAAGAGTTGCCGATAAATTGCAAATTCATTTTTTCCGGTAACTTCCGGAATCGGGGCATCAGTAAGCGGGATGGTGAACGACAGGTTACTGTAATAGGGATCAAACTCCCAGCCAAACTCATTTTTTGCTGCTGTAGTTGTTGGAAGCACGCATTCGGCATCAGCTGCGCTACGAACAGTTTTGTTTGTGGCGACGTTTTTATCCGGTACGCTGCCATCCTCCGCACCAGCCGGTAACGGAGAACATAAAAAAATAACATAGACCATAAAGACAAAAATAGTGGCGTTCATAATTCGTCAATTACCTCCGTCCTGTAACGTGGAAAGGTTCGTTTTTGGTAACGACTTAAGTAAGTAATTAAAGCGGAAATTCAAAACCAGTTTCACACGGTGTCACAGAGGCACGGAGAAAGTCAAAATAAAGTTTTTTTGGTTTATCTCAAAGTCTTCATGGTTTTTATCCTGGTTTTCTCTGTGCCGCTGTGCCTCCGTGTGAGTTGCCTTTGATTCGTTTTTGATCTGAGCAGCTACTTTTTTTACGACGTATCTAATTACGGGTGGGTGCTACTCTGCGCTATTTTCCGCGCCGTGAACTGTTGAAGACGGTTTTGGCTGGACCGCTTGGTGCGGCCGGACGCCCCTGCTGCGGCCGACCGGCCGGCTTATTGCTGCCGGGATGATCTTTTTTGAACGGGTTGATTGAGCCAACCGATTTTTTTTTGGCGTCAGTCGGTTTACGCGATGGTCGTGGCTCACGCGGTGGACGGGCGAACTCGGCGTCTTTATGGGGAGCAGCTACCGAGTAATCGAAAC